>JAFAUY010000255.1 GCA_019243005.1 Verrucomicrobiota bacterium
GATTGCGTTTCCGACCTGGGCAGGTGAGATGGCCGTCAGGCACTTCAAGCCGATCGGACATGGCTCGCGCAGCCAGCAGGGGGCGCAAGGCAGATCAGAGGAAAGAAAGACATTGGTTGTGCTCTTCACGCCGGGAGAGTGCTTCAACCCACGCGGGCTCTCATAGCCGCCGCAGATGGTCACTGAGGGAGTGCCGGCCGCCACCGCGATGTGCATCGGTCCGGAGACGGGTCCGACATACAAATCAGCCACGGAGATGAGGGCCGCCAGCTCCTCCAGCGATGTCTTACCCCGCATATCGACGTAGTTGGGGCTGATAATGGCTCCGGCGCCTTCGTTCTTCTGGCCGATTTCGATGACGGTGGCGTTCCGCGCCAACGAGGTGATCAATTCTACCCAATTTGGGTCGGGCCAGTTCTTGTTTGGTGTCCAGAAACCGGCGCGGCGCAGGAACACGACCCGCGGGCGGGGTAGAGGCGCAAATAACTGCCGGTAGCCGTCTGCCAGGTCGTCACGAACGACACAATCCGGACGGGTGTCGATCACGTTAAGGCCAAGCTTGTCACCAAGAATGCGCGACAGGTGAACCTCGGGCGGCACCGCGTCCTCATACGCGAGGTAGAGGGCGCCGGGGGGCGTTTCCTTGTAAGGCAGGACTTGATCGATGTACGGCAATCCATCAACCAATGGGCCATATTCTGTGTAGAAGCGCACATGGCATTGTGGGTGCCGGCGCTTCAATTCGCGCAGGACCGGCGTACACATCAGCACGTCGCCGAGCCCTATGTCGCGGGCGAGGTCGAGGGTCGGCCTGTTCCATACCGGCCGCCCCAGCGACGTTGGATAAAGCAGCAGGCGGGCAATCGGACCGGAACGCCGCAGAAATGAGCGGGTAAGCGCCTTCCTGATCTTGTATGTACCAAAGCCCATCGTTACAGATTTCTGCGCGATCTAATCATCGGATTAAGCCGGGTCATCCTACTTTACCCCCTCGGGCAACACCGAGATGGTTTCTTCCAGCTGCTCGACGGTGAACCGGACCTCAGGGATGCATGCCGCCCTTATGGTATCGGCAAAGTGGTCGGCGGATCTTTCGTTCGGCGGTACTTCAAACACCGCCACCTCGGTTACAAAATCCTCGTGACCCAACTCCGATACTACACCGAGATTGAGGGAGTAATTGCCCGGAGCAAGCCGCAGATACGGTATGGACACGCGAACCTTGTATCGGCCGGGTTCAAAGTAGGGAGCTGGAAATTCACACGGTGCGCGGGTCGAGGCAATCTCAAAGCCCGAGGGAGTAAAAACGGCGTACGCCATCAGCAGGGTCGAAATTCGAGAGCGCACGAGGAGCGTGCAGGCAAACTCGAGGGGTGAGCCGAATGGATAACTCCAACCGGTTCCCTCCTCAGCCAGGCAGCTGACCTCCTCGACGATCGCCTTTTGCCGCACCCAATTCGGCCGCTGGCGCTCAGACAGAAGGATCACACGACTATCGTTGCTCCATTGCTGGTTATAAGCCTGGACGATACCCGCGGGACGACCGATGGCCCTCAGCGAACCGGCATCCAACCACAACACCCGGTCGCACAATCTCAGGATTGAATCCAGGTTATGGCTTACAAACAAGACCGTGCGCGCTTCTTTTGCTGCAACGTCCTGTAGTTTCCCAAGGCATTTTTTCTGAAATGCGGCGTCGCCTACGGCCAGGACTTCATCGACAATCAATATCTCGGGCTCTAGATGGGCGGCAACCGCGAAGGCCAGACGGACATACATGCCGGACGAGTATCGCTTCACGGGCGTATCGAGGAACTTTTCGGTTTCAGCGAACGCAACGATCTCATCAAACTTCTTCTTTATCTCCGTTCGGCTCATGCCGAGAATCGAGCCGTTAAGAAAGATATTTTCGCGGCCGGTCAACTCCGGGTGGAACCCGGTTCCTACCTCTAAGAGGCTGGCTACCCGGCCCCGGATCCGGATTCGGCCTTTGGTTGGCTCTGTAATCCGGCTGAGGATTTTGAGCAACGTGCTTTTACCCGCTCCGTTCCGTCCGATGATACCGACTGCGTCTCCCTGCTTGATCTCAAAGGACACGTCCCGCAGGGCCCAGAAGTCCTCCTGAGAACGCGAATTACGGGTTATGGAGTGCAAAGCGGGGATCGATGAACCATTCACCAGGGTCGCGTTCGGCGCGCCCCGACGCGCGTGCAACCATCGAACGGGTGCCGAAACCCGCCGGGCGATTACATCCCGAAGGGTGGTGTATCGTTCCCCGTCCCCGTTCTTGTGATTCAGGGCGTAGCGCTTGCCGAGACCTTCGACAGAGATAATTGTATCGGACATAATTCTAAATGACATCCGCGAAGCTTTTCTCAGTCTTGCGGAAATACCAGATGCCGAGAACAAGGAACAGGGTAATGGTCGTCATCGATAGAGCGAAGCCCGGTACATAAATACCCGCTGCCCCGCGGCAGATGGCCCAGCGGAACCCGTCAATGACGCCGACGATGGGATTCAGCGAATAGACCAGACGCCATTGATCTGGGATGACGTCGCTGCTGAAACCCACGGGCGAAATGAAAAGCCCGAATTGCACGATAAAGGGGACGACGTAACGGAAATCCCGGAATTTGACGGTGAGCGCCGTAAGCAGCAAACCCGGGCCGAGGGCCGCGAGAAAGGCGAGCAGCGTGAAAACGGGCAGGGTGAGCACCCGCCAATCCGGCATGAACTGAAACCAGACCATCAGAAGCACCAGCAGCGCGGCTGAGATCAGGAAATCCACCAGACTGGTGATGACTGCTCCGGCGGGAACGATCAGGCGTGGGAAATAGACCTTCGAGATGAGGTTCGAATTGAGGACCAGACTCTGGCTGGCTTCTGCAAGCGAGTTTGCGAAGAACTGCCACGGCAGCATCGCGGCAAAGACCAGGATGGGATACGGAATGCCGTTGGAAGGCATCTTGGCGATCCGGCCAAACACAACGGTGAAAACCAGCATGGCCAGAAAGGGACGTAGAACGGCCCAAGCCACGCCGATGGCGGTTTGCTTGTAACGGACGCTGATGTCCCGCCAGGCGAGAATGTAAAACAACTCGCGGTAACGCCAGAGGTCGCCCCAATAGTTTTTTTCGGTACGGCCGGGTTCAATGACAAGTTCTTGCATCTTCGGTGCGTTCCGGAAATGCGGGGCAGGCTGCCGCCCTTGGTCGCGGCCTCGCGGTCCGGATACGTCTTTAGAAATGTTATCGTGAACCATCAGATCCACGCTATTTATCAAGGGAGGGACTACGGTTGTACACGGCAACGGCCCGGCCCTCCGCCGAGCCGGCAATGCCCACTAACGGGTTCGGTTAATCTTTAGTAAGCTTTAGACTACATAGGTTCCCGGCGGGCATCCGGGGTTGAGGTTATCGCGGATCCAGCCGGCGCGCAACCGTTCCACCGGGACGGGAGCGACAACCGATCAGCAGGCGTTCTTGTTTTTAAAGAACGTTAGGATCATCGTCTGCAGATCGAAGAGCACGTTCCAGTGCTCGACGTAATAGAGATCGTAGCTGATCCGTGCGGTCAGGTCAGTGTCCCCGCGCAGGCCGTTCACTTGAGCCCACCCGGTAATTCCCGGCTTGACGGTGTGACGGGCGTTGTAGTGCGGGATC
Source organism: Verrucomicrobiota bacterium (assembly GCA_019243005.1). GTDB lineage: Bacteria > Verrucomicrobiota > Verrucomicrobiia > Chthoniobacterales > JAFAMB01 > JAFBAP01. The sequence continues at coordinate 3,663 of JAFAUY010000255.1, forward strand.
TGGTGCTTGAAATCCCGGATCAACTCCGGCCGTTCCGGACGTGGCCCGACCAGGCTCATGTCACCTACGAGCACATTCCAGAATTGCGGCACCTCGTCGATGTTCCACTTCCGCATGAACCGGCCGATTCGAAGCCGGCGCGGGTCATCTTTGGTGGACCATCCGACTTTACCGTCCTTTTCGGCGTCCAGCCGCATACTTCGAAGCTTCAACATCTCGAAGATCCGGCCATTCCGGCCGAGCCGTCGCTGGCGGTACACGATCGGTCCCGGCGATTCGAGGTAGATCAGGGTGCCGAAGATCGCAATGAGCGGTGCCGACAGCAACAGGCCAACCACGGCGCCGACGACGTCGATGAGCCGTTTGACCAACTTGTTGAACAACCGGTCGAGGGGCAGGCGGGATACCCCAAGGATAGGAATTCCACTGATCGTCTCCAGGTGCAGCCCGGAGACCATGACGCTGAAGTACGAAGGCACCACCTTGAACTGAACGAGTTCTTTTTCGCACAGGGAAGCCAGCGCTTCGCAGTGCCATATCCGCACGTTGGCGTCAGCCAGGAGCACGATATCGATCGCGAGGGTCTCCACCAGGGTGCGAATGTCGTTATAAGCGTCGGCCCGCGCAACACCTGGCGGGGGGTCCTGCTGAAAGCCAAGCTCAGGGGCCGGCACACAGCAGACCACCGCGTAAGGATGCGACGGATCATTCTCGATGATTTGCGTCAGCCGCTGAGCGTACGCGGTCCAGCCAACCACGACGATTCTCTGCCGGAGCTTACCGGCCACGTTATCCTGGCGCAACCACCCATAGAACAACTGCCGCCACGTATAGAGGCCGGCCATGGCCGCGGACGTCGCTAGGGCCACATAGACCCTGGAGAGCGAGGGGTGAAACTTAAAGATCAGCGAAAACCCGAGGAACCCCGTCCCCCAGAGCAGGCAGGCGGCAATCACATCCTTGAGCCGCGAACGCCGGTGAAGCAGCCAACGGCCCTCATACATCTGCCTTTGGGCGAGCACGAGCAGCAACGAGATCGAACCGCAAACAATGTAACTGGCATAATCCCGCAGGAAAATCGGTGGTCCCCCCCCCACACCAAAGTGCCGCAGGCTGCTGTGAAAACGCAGCCAGAACGCAGCTAAAAGAGACGTGACGGTGACGACGGCATCTCCGGCCAGGCAGAGCAACGCAACCCAATCCGAGAATTGCCTGCATTGCTCGGTTAACCCGAGGTCAGTCCGGCTTACCGCGCCCTGGATAAGCGCGCCTTCTCGTTTCAGACGATCTTGACACGTACTTTCCACGCTCGTTAACCCTCTACTTCCTTCCTTAACTGCTGTGTTGATACGTCCCCCCAGACGTGAATGTGCCCCGGGCATGAGCCCTCTACGAACGGTACGTCAGCCGTCCGGACGGAACGGCCTTCGTATACCCACCGGCATAATAAGAAGAGTAGTAACTATCGCGAGAACCTCGCGCCATCCGGTTCAAAATGATTCCTCCCGGTTTGTGAGTCGCTCGTGCCAGGCGAGAGCATGCCCTGAGGACGGCGCGCCTCGGGGTCTTGCCTGCGCGGACGATGAGACATACGGCCTGGACGTTCTTGGCGATTACCTGGGCATCGCTGACGCTGTTGACCGGGGCGCTATCCAGAACAATCCGATCGAAATGGAGCGCAGCTTCCTCCAGCAAACGCGCAAGCTCGCCCGAAGCCAGCAGTTCGGCCGGTTTTGAAGCGCGCTCACCGGCCCCAAGGAACCAGAGGTTCTCGATGCCGGTGGCCGTGCAGCAGCCATCGATGGCCGCGCGGCCGGCAAGACAGGCCGTCAATCCCGGTTCGTCGGTGTTCGCCAACACAACCTTGCTTAAACTCGCGCGACGCAAGTCAGCATCGACGAGAAGGGTCCGAAGACCCAGTTGCGCGGCCGCCACGGCATAGTTGAGGGAACAATAGGTTTTGCCCTCGGCCGGATTGGCGCTCGTGAACAGGATGGTTTTAAGCTCTTTCTCCTGCCCAAAGAAGGAGAGCGCCGTCCGGAGCGTACGGAATGCTTCCGCTTCGTGGGTGGCCGGGCCCGTCATCAGAACGGGTTCGGTCCTAAGGTCTTTCCGTTTGGATTCGGGGACCATCGTCAGCACCGGAAGGCCCGAAATTCTTTCCGCCTCATCGATGGTGCGGATCGAGCTGTCGGCCATACCGATCCCCCAGACCAGCCCCGTTCCCGTGATGGCGCCCCCCAGGAGCGCAAGCACCAGGATCCTGAGCTTGGCAGGCCTGATGGGATGGGCGGAAACCAGCGGGGACTCGATGAGACGGATGCTGTTCTCGCCGATGCCCTTGGCCACGCCGGTCTCTTTCATCCGCGTCAGAACGGACTCGTAAAGCGCACGGTCGGACTCAACTTCACGCACGAGCACGTTGTAAGGAACGGCGATGCGATTGAGCTCCAGCGCCGCTTGCTCCTGCTCGTTGAGGGCGGCCACGAGATTGGCTTCCTTGGCTTTAGCCACTTCATACGACTTCATCACCTGGTCCCCGGCATTAAGCAGCGCCCGATTGAGGGTCTGCTTCAGCCCTCTGGTCTGGACGCTTGTCTTATAGACCGATTGCCTGTTCGCAAGCTGCCGGCGCAAATCCTGCACCTCAGGCAGGGCGGCCACGCTGGCCAGCGTCAACAGTTCCTCGGGAGTCGTCGCCCGGCCTTGCCGGATGGCCTCCGCATCGGCCTCCAGCTTCAGGCGCTCGGCTTTGGCTTCGGTCACCTTTTGGTTCAATTCCTTGAGCTTTTCGACGATGATGTTCTGCTTTTCCTCGAGAGAAACCGTATGATACCGTTCGCGGTAGTCCTGAACCGCCTGCTCAGATTTGTGTAGTTTCTCTTTGAGACGTTCCGCTTCCTGAACAAGAAAGTCACTGGCGGCTTTGGCCACGTCGTACCTTTGTTCGATACTCTGGTCGAGGAACTCCTTTACCATGGACTGGGCAAGTTGCTGCGCCCGTTTTGGATCGGTGTCTTCGACAATAATGTCGATCAGGCGCGTGTTGCGGCGGAGCTCGACGGAAAGTTTTGCCTTAAACCGGTCGACGAGTTCGCTGTCCAGATAGGCTGAGCCGTCCTTTCTTGGGGGAGCAAAGCTAGGGTTCTTGTCCAGGCCGTTGGCCCGGATGACTCGCAGAACAAGCGTGTCGCTCATCAGACTTTGCTCGATGGTTTTCAGTACCTCAGGTGACCTGAAATCCTCGGAGTTGATCTCCTCGATCTTAAGAACCTTTGGCGCCTCCTCTTCAACCTGGATGGTCGCTCGTGACGCGTAGATTTTTGGCGTTCGGATCAAATAGACAACGGCCGCGAGCAAACTCAAAACAACAAACAATACGATTATCCAGGACTTGGACAGCAGCAGGTGAAAAAGGTTCGCGTAATCGGACGTTGATGCCGGAGCATCGCTCACCAATGGCGATACCGTTGTCGCGTGCAAACGGACGGGCACGATTTCAGTACGGTCAGGCATACCTTCGCGGTTAGCATTTAGAATACCCGGGGATCGTAAAGAGCTAATCGGGCGAGGCAAGGGAAACCCTAAGGCCGCCCGTCACCGGTATTCCATAGGCTATAATTACTGTCCCATTGGCAGTAAAAGGTATGATTTCTCACAAATATGCGAGTACACCCGATAGTGTGTGGCGGAATCGGCCTGAGGTGCCGCGGCGATGATGCAGCGCTGCTTCGGGCCGGTAATTTAGATCGCAATCTGTCGTCCGCCATGATTGCCAGTGGTTGTCTGTCCGGTTAGCCTCTGAGCCGTGAGGAAGTTTCTTTCAACGGCAGGCCATGGGGCCGCGGCGGTTGATTTCGGGGCGCTCGTGCTCGCGGCGGTTTATTATTTCTTCGGCGCGCCCGCCGGCGCGCAGATCAAAATCGGCGAGGTTAACCCGCTCAGCGGCGCGATCGGGCAATACGGGACCACGTGCCACCGCGGCATCGCGCTGGCGGTGGAAGATGCCAACGCGCAAGGCGGCGTGCTGGGCCAGAGGATCGACTTGATCACGGAAGATAACCAGTCGCAGCCCGGCCAGGCGGCAACCATCGCCCGGAAGTTTGTCACGCAGGATAAAGTGCTGGCGATCGTGGGCGATCTCACGTCCTCCGCCACGCTCGAAGCGGCGCCAATCGCTCAGGCCGCTGGGGTACCGCTGGTGACGCCGACCGCGACCAATCCGAAGGTGACGCAGGTGGGCGATTTTATTTTCCGGATTTGTTTCATCGACGAATTCCAGGGAAAGGTCATGGCGCGGTTTGCGGCTGAGCAATTGAAACTGACCAAAGCTGCCGTTCTGACCGACGTGAAGCAGGACTACAGTGTGGGCCTGAGCCGGTTCTTTGCGGATGCATTCAGCCGGGCCGGCGGCACGGTGATGAAAACGCAGAGCTACTCCAGCGGCGACACCGATTTTCGCGCCCAGTTGACGGCGTTGCGGGCCGCCCGTCCGGAGGCGGTCTTTCTGCCGGGCTATTACCCCGAGGTCGGCGTGATCTTACGCCAGGCCCGGCAACTCGGGCTCAGCGTGCCGTTCCTCGGTTGCGAAGGCTGGGACAGCCCGACGCTGCTGCAGGTCGCCGGTAAAGCGGCTGACGGCTGTTACTTCTCGAACCACTTCTCGGCGGATGACCCGGCGCCCGCCGTCGCTCAGTTTGTGGCCCATTACCGGCGGAAATACGGGGATCGGCCAGACACATTCGCGGCGCTTTGGTACGATGCGGCGGCGCTCCTCCTCGACGCCATCAAGCGTGCGGGCAAACCCGAACCGCTGGCCGTCAGGGATGCGCTGGCGCAAACCAGGGACTACCCCGGGGCGACCGGAACCATCACCATCAACGCACAGCGCAACGCGTCGAAGCCGGCCGTCATCTTGAAAATCCAGGATGGCCATTTCATCTATTTCCAAAAGGTTACCCCGGATTCGCCATGACCCGGTTCGCCCCTCGGACGCTTGCCTTTGTTCTGGTTCTGCTGAGCGCCTGTTTTGCGCTTGCGCCCTCCTGGAGGGCGGGTGCACAGGTCAAGGTCGGTGCGGTGAGTTGCTTGACCGGCGAGCTTTCGACCTTCGGGGTGTCGAGCATCCAGGGCGCCCGGCTGGCGGTGGACGGCTTGAACGGCAACGGGGGCCTGCTCGGACAAAAACTGGAACTCCTCGTTGAGGACAACGGTTCAAAAGCCGGCGAGGCGGCCACGATCGCGCGTAAATTACTCACCCAGGATCACGTCGTCGCCATCCTGGGCGACCTGACCAGTTCGGCAACCATGGAAGTCGCGCCGTTGGCCCAGGCGGCCGGCGTACCGCTGCTGACGCCGACCGCTACCGGCGAAGAGATCACCAGGATAGGCGATTACATTTTTCGAAGCTGTTTTCTTAATTCCTTCAGCGGCCAGGCGATGGCGAGGTTTGCCTTGGACCGGTTCAACGCGACGCGTGCGGTGGTGTTGACCGACGTCAAGCAGGACTACAGCGTAGGATTGGCGGCGGTGATAAAGGCTTACTTCCAGGGGCACGGGGGAAAGGACCTCCTGGAACTGTCCTTCAGCAGCGGCGACACCGATTTCCGCGCGCAGCTCACCCGGGCACGGGCGTTTCGGCCCGACGTCATCTTTGTTCCCGCCTATTACCCGGAAGCCGGCTTGATCCTGAGGCAGGCACGGCAATTGGAGATAAAATCCCGGTTCGTGGGCGGCGAGGGCTGGGACAGCCCAACGCTGCTGCAGGTGGCCGGCAAGAGTGCGGACGGTACCTACTACGTAAACCATTTTTCCGCGGCTAACCCTAAACCGGACGTGCAGGCGTTCGTGCACGCCTACCGCCAGCGCTACGGCACCGCGCCGGATGCCCTGGCTGCGCTTTGGTACGACGGGGCGCGCCTGGTCGCGGACGCGATCAGCCGGGCCGGCTCGACCGATCCGAAAAAAATTCGGGATGCGCTGGCGGCGACCACGAATTTCCCCGGCGTTACCGGTTCAATTTCGATGGACGCAAACCGCAACGCGTCCAAACCCGGCGTGGTTTTGACCATCGAGGACGGGCAGGTCAGGATGGTCGAGGACGTGAACCCGTAACGGAGAAATGCCATCACGCGGCGGCCGCCGCGTGATGGCATTTTTCGGCTCGTGGCATTAAAGTAGACAACCAAAGCGGATGAGCGGTATGGAAAAAGATTACTACCTCATTCTTCGTTTGACCTCCAAAGCCACGGCGGACGAGATCCGGTCAGCTTATCATCGTCGAGCTCTTGAAGTTCACCCTGACGTTTCGGGCGCCGACAGTGCCCCGTTCCTGGAGGTCCAGGAAGCTTACACCGTGCTGAGTGATCCGGCGCGGCGTGCCGTTTACGACCGCATGGCTGACGAAATTCCGATCCGGCGCAGCGCCGCAGCGGCACCCGCCGGCGACGTGATCCTGCGGCGTCGAGCTGAACCGCTCGTACCGGGCCGGCCTGCGGGCAGCGTCGAAGAGGTCCCGCTGTTCCGGTCCTTCGAGACTTATTCGCCGTCCCTCGAAGAGATTTTTGAACGGCTGTGGAGCAATTATACTTTGCGGGCCCGGCCGAAAGCGGAGCGGGTGGAGGGTTTGAACGTGGAGGTGCTTTTATCACCCCGTCAGGCATTCGAGGGCGGAGCGGTGCGCTTAATGGTTCCGGCGCGGGTGACCTGCCCGGCGTGCGGCGGTGGGGGGAACGTCGGGCCTTACGAATGCCTGCACTGTGAAGGGCATGGCATGTTGACCGGGGAGTATCCGGTGACGGTGAATTACCCTGCCGGGTTGCAGGGGGACTACATCGCGCGTATACCCCTCGATCGTTTTGGCATCCATAACTTTCATCTTAGCGTCTGGTTCCGGCCGGCCGAGGCGATCGGGTAACGGTGCGGCGGCGGCAAACACCCAGGTGGATGGGCGGATGAGGACGAATCGGGGGGATCTGCAGGGCTGATCTTTGACTGATGGAACAAGTCACCCTTTTTCTTCAGCAACTGCTCAACGGCATCTCCCTGGGATCCATCTACGCCCTCATCGCCCTAGGCTACACGATGGTGTACGGCGTTTTGCGCTTCATCAATTTCGCCCACGGCGACATCTACATGCTGGGTGCCTTTTCCGGGTTCCTCGTGGCGCCGCTGGTCACTCGGTTTATCCCGTTGCAACAGTACGATACCTTCACGCCGCAGAACTTTTTCACCATCGCGTGCGGGGCCGGGCTGGTGATGCTCACCTCGATGGCCATTTGCGCCGTCATCGGCGTGCTCATCGAAAAGATCGCGTATCGTCCCTTGCGCAACAAGCCGCGCTTGACGGTCCTCATCACGGCGATCGGCGTCTCGCTCTTCATCCAGAACATGACCCAGTATTTCTTCGGGGCGGAACCGAAGCCTTTCCCGCAGCTGATCCCGGTTCACCCGATCGAGGGGCTTGGCGACCTGACGATCCTGACCACCCAGGCGGCCATCATCCTCTCCACGATCATCCTTCTGATCCTGCTCCGGTTCATCGTCATGCGCACCAAGCTGGGCATGGCCATGCGGGCACTGTCCCTTAACCCCATGGCCTGTTCCTTGATGGGCGTCGACATCGATGTGGTCATTTCATTTACCTTTGCACTCGGTTCGGCGCTGGCGGCCGCTGCGGGCATCCTGGTTTCGCTGGACTCCCCCTCCATCACGCCGCTCATGGGCAATCTGCCGGGAATCAAGGCGTTTGTGGCCGCGGTGCTGGGCGGTATCGGTAACATTCCGGGAGCGGCCATCGGCGGCTTGCTTATCGGCGTGTTGGAAACCCTGGTGGTCGGGTACCTCCGGCCGGAGTTGCGCGACGCCATCGCTTTTGCGGTGCTGATCGTAATCCTGCTGTTCAAGCCGACCGGTCTGCTGGGCCGGGTGGAGCGCGAAAAGGTATGAGCCGGGCGCGCCTGATTTTAGGGGTTTTCCTCCTCTTTCTGCTGGTCCTTTCTCTGGCCGTCGAAGGCGTTCTCGCCACCACGTTTGCTTATTATTATGACGTCCTGATCACCATCGGCATCAACGTGATCCTCGCCGTCAGCCTCAACCTGGTGAACGGTTACACGGGCCAATTTTCCCTGGGACACGCCGGTTTTATGGCGGTGGGCGCTTACGCGGCCGCCAGTTGGTCAAATCACCTGGACCCGGTGGTTGCCGGGGTGCTCGGCGGGATGGGCAACCCGGCGGCTACGAACGTCTGCCTGGTGGTTTCGATGCTGGTGGGCGGGCTCCTGGCTGCCCTGGCCGGCTTGCTCGTCGGCATCCCCTCCTTGCGGTTACGGGGCGATTACCTGGCCATCGTGACTCTGGGTTTCGGTGAAATCATTCGCACGGCCATCCTCAACACCGATTTTCTCGGTGCCGCGCGCGGCCTGAGCGTCCGGGGCAATTACACGAACCTCTTTTGGACGTACGGTCTGGCCGGCATCTGCGTCTACACCGTTCTGAGTCTGGTCAACTCCACCTACGGCCGCGGCTTTTTAACCGTCCGTGATGACGAAGTCGCCGCTGAGGCCATGGGGATAAACACGACCCGCTACAAAGTGGCGGCGTTTGTGATCGCCGCATTTTTTGCCGGCATCGCCGGCGCGCTGTATGCCCACTTCAAAGCTTTCATCACGCCTGAAGGATTCAATTTCTTCCGGTCGGTGGACGTCGTGGTGATGGTGATTCTCGGCGGCATGGGCAGCACGCTCGGCGTCATCCTGGCGGCGGCCCTGCTCACCATCCTGCCCGAAATCCTGCGGGCCCTGGCGCACACCAGCTTTATGCCGCCGGCGTTTCAAGGGCTCCTGGAAAACCGGCTCATCGCTTACTCACTGCTGCTGATAGTCCTCATGCTCACCCGGCCCGAGGGACTTTTCGGCGACCCGAGCGCCGTCCGCCGGCGCTTCATTCGCACCCGGCCGAAATGACGAGCAAACGTCTTGAATTGCAGAGTTGCACGATCCGCTTCGGCGGCCTGACGGCGGTCGCCAACTTTTCCATGGTCGTCGGTCCCCGCGAACTGGTGGGGTTGATCGGTCCGAACGGGGCGGGGAAGACCACGGTTTTTAATATGATCACCGGCGTCTACCAGCCGACCGAGGGTCAGGTCGTGTTCAACGGCGAGCGCCTGAACGGGCTCAAACCGTTTGTCATCACGGCAAAAGGGATTGCCCGGACGTTCCAAAACATCCGCCTGTTTCCCTCACTCACCGTTTTCGATAACGTGCGCGCCGCCTTCAACGTGCACCTCGCCCACGGACCGCGGCACGCCTGGTGGCGCGGGGGCAAGTTCCGTGCCGAAGAAGCCCAGATCGAGACCAAGGCGCTCGACCTGCTCAAAATCTTCAACCTTGACCGGCACCGCGACGTCATGTGCAAGAGCCTGCCGTACGGCGACCAGCGCAGGCTCGAGATCGTCCGCGCCCTGGCCACCACCCCGAAACTGTTGCTGCTGGACGAGCCGGCCGCCGGGATGACCCCGACCGAAAAGAAGAGCCTCATGCGCCTGATCGAATTTATCCAGGAGCATTTCGACATCTCCGTTCTCCTGGTCGAGCACGACATGCGGGTTGTGATGGGCATTTGCCGCCGGATTTACGTGCTCGATTACGGCATCAAAATCGCCGAGGGCGCACCTGAGGCCATCCGGCGGGACCCGAAGGTCATCGAAGCCTACCTCGGCGAAGAGCCGGAATCCTGAGTATGCTGGAAGTCCAGGAACTCGAAGTCGCTTACGGCTCAATCATCGCGCTGCACCGGATCAGCCTGACGGTCGAGAAAGGAAAAATCATCACGCTGGTCGGCAGCAACGGGGCCGGCAAATCCACGACCCTGCGCACCATTTCCGGGCTTTTGAAGGCTCGCGCCGGTAAAATCCTGCTGGAAGGTGAAGATATCACCAACCGGCCGCCGCACCGGATCGTAGCGCTCGGCGTTACGCAGGTGCCCGAAGGCCGGATGATCTTCGCGAACCTGACGGTGCTGGAAAACCTGCGGATGGGCGCTTACCGGCGCTCGGACAGAGACGGGCTGAAGAAGGATTACGATTACGTGTTCAACATCTTCCCGCGGCTCAAAGAACGCGGGCATCAGGTGGCCGGTACCTTGAGCGGCGGCGAACAGCAGATGCTGGCCATCGGCCGCGCCCTGATGAGCAAGCCGCGGTTCCTGATGCTGGACGAACCGTCACTCGGGATCGCGCCGATCCTGGTGAAGACGATCTTCGGCAAAATCGTGGAGATCAACCGTGAACTCGGCATCACGATCCTACTGGTGGAACAGAATGCGAATCTCGCCCTGGAAATCTCCGATTACGGTTACGTGCTGGAAACGGGCCGCATCATCCTCGAGGATGCCTCGAGCAAGCTGAAGGCCAGCAGCCTCGTGCGCGAGTCCTACCTGGGCGGGGCCTAG
>JAFAUY010000328.1 GCA_019243005.1 Verrucomicrobiota bacterium
TCCCGCGTTGCGCAACCTTCAGGAGGTTGCGTCTCAGATTGAAGGCTTTACTTTCCTGGCGGAGTTTACCGCCCAACTCCTCGAGTGTCCCCCGCCCCGCCCCAGCCCCACATCCAACCTAAACCCCAGCAAACCTTGTGAGCACACCCAAAGACAAACTGGATCGGTTGCCGCCGACCGTAGTGATCGAGAACATCCAGCCGAGTATCGAAGGCGGCCGTTACCCCGTGAAGAGGGTAGCCGGCGAGTCCCTCATGATCTCCGCGGACATCCTTAAAGAGGGTCACGATGTTACCGCGGCCGTTCTCAAGTGGCGGCCGCAGGGTCAGGATTCGTGGTTCGAAACGCCCATGATCCCGGGCGAAAATGACCGGTGGTCGGCCACATGTCTGTTCACGGAGAACCGGCCCTACGACCTGACGATCGAAGCCTGGCAAGACGAGTTTGGCACGTGGCGGGCAGAATACCTGAAGAAGTTCGGGGCGGGTCTCAAAGAGCTGCGGACGGAATTGGATGAGGGCGCCCTCCTGGCGGAACACGCGGCGCAGCGGACCGGTACGCCCGAGGACCGCGCGACGCTGGAGGGATTCGCCGCCCGGTTACGAAACGGGGATGCTCCGGAAGGGGCGGCGGTCGCCAATGATGAAACTTTTGTCGGCCTGATGAGCGCCTGGCCCGACCGCACCCTCAGCACCGAGTACCGTCCCTACCTCAAGGTCACGGTGGATCGGCCCCGGGCGCAGTATGCGGCCTGGTATGAGTTTTTCCCGCGTTCCGCCGAGGGCAAGCCGGACTCGGGTTCAAAGTTCCGGGACTGCCTGCCGAGAGTAGACGACGCGCGGGCGATGGGGTTCGACGTGATTTATTTTCCGCCGGTTCATCCGATCGGCTTCACCAAGCGCAAGGGCCGGAATAATTCGGTGACGAGCGAACCGGGTGAGCCCGGCGTACCCTATGCGATCGGCAGCCAGTACGGCGGCCATAAAGCGGTCGAACCTGAGCTGGGTACGCTGGACGATTTTGATTGGTTGGTGGGTGAAATCCATAAGCGCGGCATGGAAGTGGCCCTTGATTTCGCGATCAACTGTTCGCCGGATCACCCGTACGTAAAGGAACACCCGGACTGGTTTTATCACCGGCCCGACGGCACCATCAAATATGCCGAGAACCCGCCGAAAAAGTACGAGGACGTTTACCCGCTGAACTTTTACAACCCCGACTGGCGGAACCTGTGGAACGAGATGTACGACGTCATCCGGTTCTGGTGCGAACACCGGGTACGCATCTTCCGCGTTGATAACCCGCACACCAAACCGATCCACTTCTGGGAATGGCTCATCGGCGAGATCCAGCGCGATTACCCCGACGCGATCTTTTTGTCGGAAGCCTTTACCCGGCCCAAGATGATGAAGTCGCTGGCCAAGGTGGGGTTCACGCAGTCATACACCTATTTTACCTGGCGCAACACCAAGTGGGAGCTCACGGAGTACCTGACGGAACTGACGCAGACCGACATGCGTTATTATTTCCGGCCCAACTTCTTTCCCAACACGCCCGACATCCTGCCCACCTACCTCCAGACCGGCGGGCGACCCGCGTTCCTGATCCGGGCCGTGCTGGCCACCACCCTCAGCACCGTTTACGGCATCTACAGCGGGTTCGAGCTTTGCGAAAATGTGCCGGTCCCGGGCAAAGAGGAATACCTCAATTCCGAAAAATACCAGTTCAAGGAGCGGGACTGGAACGCGCCCGGCAACATCAAACCGTACATCACCAAGCTTAATCAGGTCCGGCGCGAAAATCGTGCCCTCCAGGAGTTCGATAACCTCAGGTTCCACCCGTTCGATAACGATCAGATCCTGTTTTACTCGAAGGCCACGGAGGGCCTGGACAACATTATCCTGGTCTTTGTGACCGTCGATCCATACAATGGACAGAGTGGGTTTGCCTCGATTCCGCTCGACCTGTTTGGGTTAGGCGAAAACGAGACCTATCAGCTTCACGATCTGCTCACGGGGGAACGGTTCTTTTGGCGCGGCCGCCGGAACTTCGTGATGCTGAACCCGCATGAGCGCCCGGCCCACATTTTCCGGCTCCGCCGGCTGGTGGGCCAGGATGGCTCCGAACAGATTTTTGGTTGATTGAGATTGAGGCCTTAGCCGGATCCCACGGAAATCCGAACCACATCACGCAATTGGGAGTAGATGTTATGACCAAACGTTGGACTGCCGTCCTGTGCCTGGTCGCCTGCGTGTTTTTTGCAGGTTGCTCCCGGTCAAAGGATGAGGCGATCCGGGAACTGCAGCGGTTGAACCTCAAGTTTACGACCGAGGATTACGTGCGATCCGCGGGACTGGGCGACATGAAGGCGTTGAGTTTATTTCTCGACGCCGGCATCGACCCCAACGCGGCCAACTCCGACGGCGTGACGGCATTAATCGCAGCCGCGGCCCATGGCCGAATTTCCGCGGTTAAATTCCTCCTGGAGCACAACGCCAATCCGAATGCCGCCGGTAAGTCAGGGCAAACGCCGCTGATGGCGGCGGCCGAGAACAACCATCCGGACATCCTGCAGCTGCTGCTCGACTACAAAGCAAACCCGGCAGCCAAGGACCGTAACGGGTGGAGCGCGTTGCTCAAGGCGGTCTATCGGAACAACGTGACGTGCGTGCAAATCCTGGCTGAACGCGATCGCCAGGGGCTCGGCCGGGGGCTCCTGGTGGCTTCATTGCTCGGCTTTAAGGAAACGGTAAAACTACTACTCGATAACGGCGCGGAAGTTGACGCCCGTTCCGAAGATCGCCGCACCCCGCTGATGCTGGCGGCAAGTAAGGGTTACGGGGAAATCGTCAAGATACTCCTTGACGCCGGTGCCGACCCGGCGCTGACGGATCGAATGGGCGAAACGGCGGAATCTCTCGCCAGTTCCCAGGGTTTTACCGAGGTGGCCGCGATGTTGCGGGATGCACCACCCTTGGCGGCCGATCAAAAGCCAAAAACGTCGCCGGCACAGGATAACACCCCGGCGACGGCCTCGAGTGACACCGCCGACATTGCGGACCGGGAACTGCTTTCCGAATCCGGGCCTGCCGGTAGCCCCGGCAAGCTTCCCAACGGCGCGCAAGCCGCCGGCTCGCCAAGCGGACGGCCATCGTTGCGGAACCTGGTCACGGTGACTGAAATCCACGAGAACTTTCTGCCGGTGACTTTGACTGATGTCCAGGGAAGAAAAGCGCACCTCCGGAGCCGCGACGGTGGCCAGTTCACCGTGAGCGTCGGGGACCAGGTGCCGGGCCTCAATTACGAAGTCGTCGGCGTTGAAACCCGTAACGTCAGTGATAAGGACGGCAACCCGGTGGACGCCTCGCGCGTGAAGCTGCGGCAAGCGACGACGGGCGAAACGCTTTCTCTGATCAAGGGCATTCCGGCCCGTCAGAAGGGGGCTTTCGTGACCTTCAGGTTTCCGCCGCGAGGTGAAACCATGCAGGTCGGTTTGGATCAGGAATTCAAGGTACCGAGCGACCCGGGGCACACGTACAAAATCATCGACATCCGGCCGGAGCAGGTGATCGTGCGTAGGGTGGAAGACGGCCAGGTCTGGACGCTGGAGCGTTCCATCGAGCGTTGATGGAAGCGTGGAAAGGTCGCGCGTCGTCGGTCAGCTAAACCGTCCCATAATCTTAAGGATGAGCATACCCCTGGAAGATCG
>JAFAUY010000362.1 GCA_019243005.1 Verrucomicrobiota bacterium
GCCAACGTCCGGCGTGCGTGCGATGGGAGTCTTGACCGGCTCGGCATTGAGGTGATTGACCTCTTTTATCAGCATCGGGTCGACCCTCAGGTTCCGATTGAAGATACCGTTGGGGCAATGGCCGAACTGGTTTCGGCCGGTAAAGTACGCGCCCTGGGTTTGTCCGAGGCTGGTCCAGAAACGTTACGGCGAGCCGCCAAAGTGCATCCGATCGCAGCGCTCCAGAGCGAGTATTCGCTTTGGACCCGTGACGTGGAGACAAACGGCGTTCTTGCTACCTGCCGCGAACTCGGTATCGCGTTCGTTCCGTACAGTCCGCTGGGTCGCGGTTTTCTGACCGGAGCAATCCAAAAGGTTGCGGACCTTGATCCGGCCGATTGGCGGCGGACCAACCCGCGTTTCGCTGAAGAAGCTTTGCAGGTCAACTTGCGATTGGCTGAAATCGTCAAGGATCTGGCGGCCAGGAAGGGTTGTACCCCGGCCCAATTTGCGCTTGCCTGGGTCCTCGCTCAGGGGAACGATATCATTCCGATCCCCGGTACGAAGCGGCTCCGGTATTTGGAGGACAACATGGGCGCTTTAGCGGTACAGTTGACCGAACAGGACATCAAAGAGACTTGCGATCGCTTTCGGGAAATCGCGGTTGCCGGGGAACGTTATTCACCGGATATGATGGCCTTGCTGCAGCGGTGAAGCACCCCATGGCTAAAGCCTGAGCTTCATCCACCGGTAGGTTCGGGTGGGCTTTTAGAAACGGGCCGCGTCCCATTGGGACGCTGGGAACGGGCGGCCGGGACTCCCTCGGCTGTAACCGGCCTCGGGACGGCGCGGCCACCCCCTTCCCACACCTTCCGGCCGCCACCCTTTCCTACCGTCCTGACGGGACACAAACCTTTATTTTACCTGGCTAACATCGGCCGTCTTTCCGGGACGAAGGCAACCCCGAAAAGATCGCCTGCTCAATTAAGGAGGGCAGATATGCAACTCACTGACTTTAAAGTTCTAAGTTTCGACTGTTATGGCACCTTGATTGACTGGGAGACCGGCATTGCCGAAGCCCTGCGGCCCCTTCTGGCTCGATCCGGAAAGACCTTGAGCCGCGATGACGTGCTGGAGGCATTTGCTCGGCATGAAGCCGCACAGCAGGCCGAGACGCCGGCCATGGTCTATTCGGAGATCCTGAGCGTTGTACACGCTCGTATCGGCAGGGATTGGGGCGTCGAGCCAAATGCCCAAGAAAGCGAGGCGTTCGGACGCTCCGTTCCCCATTGGCCCGAATTCGCCGATTCGCCGGCAGCGCTCCAGTACCTGAAGCAACACTACAAGCTGGTCATCCTTTCCAACGTGGATCGTGAGAACTTCAAAGCCACTAACGCACGGCTGCAGGTTGAATTCGACTACGTCTTTACGGCTCAGGACATCGGTTCATACAAGCCGAATCCGCGCAACTTTGAATACCTGATCGAGAAACTTGGCCGTGCGGGGTACCAAAAGCACGAGATCCTCCATACCGCCGAAAGCCTGTTTCACGATCACCTCCCGGCGAACAAAGCCGGACTGGCCTCTGCCTGGATTCACCGCCGCCATGCCCAGGGAGGCTTTGGCGCGACGCATCCACCCGACGGGATGCCGAAATACGATTTCCGATTCAAGAGCCTGGGCGAGATGGCCGAAGCGCATCAGGAAGCGTTGCGATCAGGCGGTGCTTCAACGTTTGGTGCGGGTCAAACGTGCCGATGACCTGGGGACGGTCTCTTGGCCGGGTCGTAAGATCGTTCCCAGGCTACTGCCGTGTGTCCGGCGGAGCAGACCAGGGGCTGCAGCGGGGGTGACTCGCGGTCCGGACAATCCTCTCCGATTACTGCTCCTCGTCGGCCACAATCGGGTTGATCACCGAAACGGCGAGCTGGGTAAGCTTTCGGTCGGTCTCCGTCTCCTCGTCGAGCGTGGTTTGGAGCAATTGTGCGCCCTCCGTGTCGCCCAGCAGCTCCGCGTACGTACGGACGCAGCCATAGCTCGCGATTTCGTAGTGCTCGACGCGCTGCGCGGCGGCGATGA
>JAFAUY010000042.1 GCA_019243005.1 Verrucomicrobiota bacterium
GCCACAAATGCCACGAGCCGAAAAATCCCAAAAATGGAGGCCCCCTTTAATTCGTGCACGTTGAGGGCACCACGCATCAACAATTGAAGGACTGCTGCTGAAAATCAATCCCCGAGGGTATGCGTTCGTTTATTTCGGGCATTCTCCGGTTTCATCCCATTTGCCCTTCGCTTCTGGCATTAAATTCATGCCAGGAGCGCCTCGGTCGAGGTTAGCCATTTGTGGCATTTTACCCGTTCGCCACCGTCCAGAAACGCTGATCGGCATCGAAGTATCCGTGGCAACCGGTCCGCAACCATGGATCATTGGGGCTTTCGATAAAGAGGCGACCCGAGTCAGTGCCCCCCTGCAACGTGCAAGGCGTGGGCAGAAAGCTGGCACGCACGATCAGCTCACCGGCAACCGGTTCACGGCCGGGAGGCCCTGCGGGCGTACCCGGTCCAGGCGCCGGCAGGGTACGGGCTTCCACCGCGTCAAAAAAGTTGCCGACGCAGCAGGCGTGATCCGTTGCCATGGCCGGCTCCAGGCGATTGATGGCGACCGGCACCGCGTCTCCAAACAGCACGTCGACCGTAGCCTGGGAGCTGTGCTCGGCCAGGAAACGCCGCTCGGCATCCGCCAAGGGGGCGTCAAGCACGAAGATGCGGTGTAACGGCGAAGATTTTTTACGGAGGAGATGGACCAGTTCGGTGACCAGCGCCGTGGTCCGGGTCGGTTTGAATTTCTCGAGTTGGCGTTGCAGCGGAAGGCGGTTTACCCAGCCGAACCCGATGGGAATCAAGCTGGCCAGCCCGGCCCGGAGATTGGCCAGTAGATGCAGGGGCGTGCTGCACAGATCGATGTCACCCGCTTTGAGGCGCAAGGCCGAAAAGAGCAATTCGAGGGTGCTGCCAAGCTGAGCCTGCGTCCAGCGCCACACCATCGCCTGGCCGGACCGGTCGCGCGTCAGGAGCAGCAATGCCGGTGCCTCTTTCGGCACATCTTCCAACGTACCGATGTGGCCGATCCGCAGCCAGTGGCTGCGCGAAGCCGTTGATTCCGGGTAAATTTTTTTCGATACGTGGCGCAGACCTGCCGCCAGACGCGGGTTTGCCGCCTGCAGCAATGACAGTACGCAAGCGGCCGGGTGTGCTTCGCGAATCCACGCCAGGATCTGCCGCAGGCTGCACGCGGGAGCATGTACCACCGGGACGGCGCCGATCTGCAGGGCGGCAAGGAAATGCACGTAAAACTCCTGGCTCGGCTCCAGCAACAAAAGGAACAGGTCCCCGGGACCGACCCTGGCCTCACGAAGCCGGATCGAGATCGCGTCCACCGACCGGTTCAGCGCGGCGTAGGTGAGGACACGATCGCCTACCAACGTGTGGTCGATCAGTGCGGGAACGCCGGGCTGCAGATCGACTCTTTCCCGAAACGCTTGAACAAAGTTCATACCAGGTCCACGGGCGCGCTTCGCTCCTTAACCGCACCCCAGGATTCGCCAGGACGCGGGTTCCGGCAACCGAAATCAAGCGGGCGCAGGACAGGGATCACGCGGGGGACTACACGTTATCCGTGAAAGCGAAACGCGCAACGCCGGGCAAGCGCACCCCCGGGGGGGATGACCTGGATGCCAATCTTCTTCTCGAACGGTTCCTGTTGTTGGCGATCCGGGAGTCCCCAGCAAGGCTCGACGCAGACGAAGGGGTTCAGGTCACTCCAGAGCGCAAAGTACGGTACGTCCGACAGATCGATCTCCACCTCGCGCGCGGTCACCAGGTCCCGCAAACGGACCACCGGTTCGTCCACCTCCAGCGGTTCGATCAAAAACGTATCCGGCAACTCGAAGGGTTTCATCGGAAAATGGCTCCCATCCGACTCGAACTCGACCACCTCACCGCTCAGAAAATTGCCGGGCGCAAGGTAACGCCGGTAAGAGCCGCGCGGCAGGATGACCCGGGCCTGATCGACGGAACTGACGGCAAACCCCGGGTGAAGCCCGAAGCTGACGTGCGCCGGACGGTCTGCCTCCCGGTTATGAAACCCGAACACGACCTCGACTTCATTGTCCAGCAGCGTGTAATCGATGCGGAAATCGACCTTGCGGGGATACTCTTCCGGCTTGATTTCGGTCGAGCCCAACTGAAAGCTGAGCGTCCCACGCTGGCCGATGCTGGCTTCCGAAACGGTAAACGTTTTGTGGCGCAGAAAACTGTGGGTGCCGCCGCGGATTACGTCTCCCTCATAGCTAGTCTGTTCGTTCTTGAGCCGGTGGATGAAGTAGCCCATGACCGTCGCGTGATTCTTCCAACCGCTGGCGGGTGGCATCACCAGGCCATCCCGGTAAAGGTAACCTTTCCAGCTGCCGTCGGCCTGCCGTTGCGCGATACTTATCATCTCGGCCCCGAGGCGATCCACGACCAGCCTGAAGCCGGATTCATCGTCCACCAACTCGTGGAGGTGGTGGCCCTCCTCTTCAAACTCGCGGTACTGAAAGCGCATGCTCACCCTTCCCGGCGATCGCTCCCGATGGCAAACGGAAATCGCTTTCGGCTTGCAAGCAGGTTCTCCGAAACGCATCGAAAGGAACCATGCCGGATGAAGTTTGCGATCTTAGGACGCACACCAATCCCCCTTATGAAGAAGATGATGCTATCGATGGCGCTTACCGTCTGCTTTGCCGGCCTCGGTTTTGCCGCGCAAGGCCTGACGGCCGACGAGGAAAATTTCATCCGGAAGGCGGCGACAAGCGACCAGACGGAAATCATGCTCTCCAAACTTGCCTTGGAGCGTGCCAGCAGCCCGCAGGTCAAGGAGTTTGCCCAGACGATGGTTACCGACCACACCAAGTCGACCTCTCTCCTGAAGCCGATCGCGGCGGACCACGGGGTAAATTTGCCCGAGAACCCGCCGCCAGCCAACGACGAGAAATACCAGAAGCTGGAAAAACAATCGGGAACCGCTTTTGACAAGACTTATATGGAAATGATGGTTGAGGATCACGAGGACACGCTTCACGCCATTGAAACCGAGGCGGGCCAGGTGACCGACCCGAAGTTAAAGGAATTTATTTCGACGGTCCAGCCGGTCGTGGCGCATCACCTGCAGATGGCTAAAGAGCTCCGGCAAACCAAGCAGACCGAAAGCTGAGAGGCTGAGCCGGCAGCGTCAATCCGTCACCGTGAATTTGGGCGCAACCGTTTCCGCGTGCCCGTAAACGCGGCCGCCCCACTGCGTGCTGAGGAATGCATCCAACCGGATCGCTTCCTGGCGCACGAAGCCCGAAGGCAGGTGACCTGCGGCAAACAGTTCCAGCACGGCGGCTACGCCGGCGGCGGTGGCGAGCTGGATCGCCGATAACGACCGGCCGCCGATACGGCCGGCGTAGATCTTTTTCACAAAGCTGCGCTGCAGCGGGCCGACGCCGTCGGTGCCGATGCTGTTTACGTAGAGGACCACGACATCGTTGAAAGTGAGCGGCACTTCCTGGTCAAAAATCTGGGTCAGGAGGTCCTGCTTCTGGCTCAGGTTCAGGTCAAAAAGCAAAAACTTCAGCAAGTCACGGTGGCCCGGATACCGCAAAGTTTTGTAACTGAGGTCACTGACCCGCCCGGCAAACGTCTCGCACATCGTCGCGACGCCGCCGGAGGTGTTGAACGCTTCGTACTCGACGCCGTCGATGGTGAGGCGCTCGACGCCGTCGAGCGGAATCGTATCGATACGGCGCCCCTGGTACAACGCTTCCCCCATCCGGCAGTACTCGTTAATCAGGCCGGCCGTGCTCCAGCTCAGGTAATATTTCATCTGGTTGCCCGCAGACAAGGGCAGCGCGCCGACGCGCATCTCCAAGGCACGAACCGTACGGAACGAGCTTGCCAGGCCGCTGCCGATGATGTTGACCGCTCCGGGCGCCAGGCCGCACTGCGGCATAAAGGTCGCCGCCTGCCCCTCGGCCAGGCGGCGCACGAAACCGGTCGTCTCGACGTCCTCGGTAAGGTCAAAATAGGAGCGCCCGGCGCGCGCACAGGCTTTTGCGATGATTCGGTTCAGGTAAAAGGGCGTCGCACTGACAACCGCATCACAGGATGCTACGAATCTGTCCAGTTCATCCGGCAAGGTCACGTCAAGCCGGTGCCAGGTCGTTTTCCCGGCGGCCGGCGGCAGCTCCGCGGGCCGGACATCAGCCAGGGAGATCCCGGTGCAAAAATCCGCGGCTTCGAGCAGTTCGGCAATGGACGTACCGATTTTGCCCGCCCCAATAATTCCTGCTTTCATGGATATTCGGTATGCGGATTCCAAGGGAAACGCCTCCCGGTGCCTCTGCAAGCGTAAACTTCCGGGAATCGCCGCCGCACCAATCGGATCGGGAGACGCTCCGCGCTCGGCCCCTCGCCTTGCAAGCTGCAACAACCTGAAAGAACTTAAGCGATCCAGGCCATGAACAGAGTCGCATTGATAACCGGGGCCACGACGGGAATCGGCTTTGAACTTACCAAATTGTTAGCGGCCGATCGTTATAACCTCGTCCTGGTTGCACGGGATGAGCAAAGGCTGAGACAGATCGCTGCGGACCTGCAGACCCGACATAACGTTTCGGTGACGGTCTTGGCTAAAGATCTGGCCGTCGCTAAAAATGGTGAGGATCTTGTCCAGGAACTCCAGGAGACAAACGTGGTCGTCGATACCCTTGTCAATAACGCCGGTTTCGGCCTGGCCGGAGCATTTGTCGAAACGGATCTGAAGCAGGAACTGGACATGATCCAGCTGAATATCGTGTCCCTGGTGACGTTAACCAAACTGTTAGGAAGGCAAATGGCGCAGCGAAGGCAGGGGAAGATCCTGAACGTTGCGTCGACCGCTGCTTTTCAACCCGGCCCATTCATGGTGGTTTACTACGCAACCAAGGCGTTCGTGCTGTCGTTCTCGGAAGGGCTGGCCGAAGAGTTGGCCAGCAGCGGTGTAACGGTCACCGCCCTCTGCCCGGGTCCGACCGCAACGCAATTTTCCAAGCGTGCGCAAGTGCAGGAAAGCATCCTGTTTAAAGGCGCCTTGCTCCCGGTGTTAGATGCGGCGACCGTTGCAAGGATCGGCTATCGTGGGCTCCTTAAAGGGCGGCGCGTCGTCATCCCGGGGTTGATGAACAAATTAGGGGTGCAAGGCGTCAGGCTGCTGCCCCGGAGGTTGGCGACGAGCGTGACCAGGCGGTTGAACACCTGATACACCAGCGGCGGATCAAAGGGATTTAAGGTATTCGATGAGCGCCCGCTTCTGCTCCTCGGGAAGGTCCGTTCCGTAAGTGTGACCCTGGTTCGAGTTGCCGGGCGCGCCGGTGTCATATTCAACCCCCACCCGCTCCGCCTCCGGCCCTTCTGCGATGAATCCGACGTTCACCCGATCATAAACGTCGTAGCCGCGGAAGAAACGTTTCGGCCGGGCGTCGGGCGGCGTCAGGAGTGCAGCCAGGTTAGGCACGGACCCGTTGTGCAGGTACGGCGCACGCAGCCACAAACCATCCAGGAGGACAGCCTGATAACCTTCGGGCACGACCTTGCGCAGGTCGTGAAACGCCCATGAGTAACCTTTCGCAAACTGGTTGTACGCGTCGGCAGCCTCCTGCGTCCACATGTCGAGCCGGTGGCGATCGGTGCCGAGTCCCGGTTCGCCCACGGGAATGACCGTCCCGGTCCGTTTACCTTCGGGGGCATGGCACGTGCCGCACTGTTGTTGCGCATAGACCTGCTTACCGCGCGCGGCCAGTTCACGATCAATGGCAAACGGGTACGCAGGCGGCGGCCTTTCAGAGATAAACTTCTCAACCCGCTCCAACCCCTTGATGTTGATCGACTTTTTCGTTGCGCCGTCACCGATGGCGCCCGTGCGGATGGTTTCAACCAAGGAACTCTCCAGGCCGTCCCAGTGCAGCGCCTGGCCCTCGTGCGCTTTACGGTTCCAGATCGGCATCATGTCAGAGTTGCCGATCGTGTTGTCCACCGGAAGTTTCAGCACCCGGAACTTGACCGGGTTGAAAGGATCGATCCGCCCCGGGCCCCAGCGCGGGCGCGCATCCATCCAGGCAAACGTCTCTTTCTGCTGCAACAGCGCTTTCTTCGTTTGCGGGATAAGGAGGTAACGGTACAGCGCTCCTTCCACGAGGGAAAACTTGTGGTTGTAATCGATCTCATGGAGCAGGTTGTCGGCGTTAAATCTCGGGTC
>JAFAUY010000031.1 GCA_019243005.1 Verrucomicrobiota bacterium
TGTGCTTCTGTACGTCATTCACAAAATCCTCGACGACTTTTCTGGCCTCCGGATCGCTCGTCAGGGACTTTAATTGCTCGGTGTCCCGATAGTATTCGCGGGTGGCGTTGAATTCGTCCACGAAACGGTTGGCCACGTCGCAGAACCGGTCGGCGGCCCTCACCACGTCTGCCTCGGACCGGGCGACGCTCAGGGCTGCCTGCAGTTCTTGCAATGCACCGATGTAGATGTCGAACTTCGCGCGGAACGCATCGATTACCTGTTGTCTGGACTGATCAAGCGCTTGGGCCACACTGGCCGGCAACAATAAAATGAGGGCACAAACCACGCCGCTACGGAACCACTTCATAAGGACTGCGCATGCGAAGGTGGTCAGCCGCGGCGACGAGTCAATGAAAATTCGTCGTTTTGGGACTCAAGACTACGCAGTCGGCGACGCGAGCCCACTCCGGCTGATCGAGTAAACCGTCCTGGGTCCGTCCGAAAAATCCGGTGGACGACCCTCCGTCCAGGTTCAAGGCGAGAGTGATCCGGTCGCCAGGTACAAGGACGGGCGAGCTAAGGAGACGGGCCGCCTGGGCCAGGGTACTGGACTGGATGATGCCGATGCCCACCCTGCCTCGCCCGGTCAGGAAAATGAATGTGCGCGGGGCAACCCGCTCATCATTCAGGCCGGCCACGGTGGTCCCACGTTCGACGAGAAACGGGCCGCATTGGAGGGCGCCATCCAGAGGCCCGGAAGGCGGGCCCGCGGCCCGTTGAATGTAAGGGCGACCGGCCCGGACCAGGAAAATCCCCGAAAGCAGCCGGGCCTTTTCGAAAGGATGCAGCCGGCGCCCCTCACAAACGAGCAGGCCAACCGGTGAGCCGTCTTCTTTGAAGTAACCTCCGTTGACGCCGGCTACCGAACCGCTTCGCTCAACCGCCGCCCGAACCGAATCGAACGGGTGAGTGGACTGGGCGACAATCCGGCATCGCACCTGCCCCGCTAGCCCGAAAGCCAGCCAAACTTCGGCGGCTTGCCCATCCGGTTGCCGAGCCTGAAGCTGCCGGAACCGCACCGCGCCCGACGCGTCGGTTTCATCCGAGCGTGCGGTGAGCTGCCAGAGTGCTACGTCTGAGCCAATAGCGCGCTCGGAAAATGCCACCAGGAGAATGCCACAAATGCCACAAGCACAGTGACGGGTAGCGGGTAACGCGTAACGGGTAGCGAGTTCGATCACACGGTAGATCCACAGCAAAGGACAACTCATCCGCCGCACACCCCGTCCTGCTGCCATCACCGAACCACCTGCAGAGGCGGCGGATCCGCAGAACACGCAGACGACGCAGAAAAGAGAGAAAGCATCCACAGATCCTACGGATTAAATAGATTACACAGATTCAGGGCATGGCCGGCCCACCCTCGAATGCCGACTGTACCCGTTACCCGTTACCCATCACTGAGTTTGCGGCATTTTGATTCCGGTGGCGAACACCGTTTGAAAGTAGGGGCTCTCGGCTTCCCGGGCTACGACCCGGCATTCCCGGCGTTCAAAGCCGGTCTGTTCGAGCAGGCGCAACAGTTCGACCTCGCTGAAGCCGAGCCAAAGGTCGGCATAGAGTTCCCGGGCCTGCTCGAAGGTATGCGCGAGCAGGTCGAGGATGAGGACGCGCCCGCCCGGGCGCAGGATCCGGTGCGCGGCAGAAAGGGCCCGCTCCGGGTGGTTCGCATGGTGCAACGCTTGACTGAAGATAGCCAGGTCCACGGACTCGGCGTCGATCGGCGGTGCTTCCAGATCGCCAAGCCGGTACTCGAGGTTGGTGAACCCGTGTTCGTGCGCCAGGTTGGCCCCGAACTCGACCATCTTTTCCGAGATATCGACGGCGATGACGCGGCGGGCCCGGCGGGCCAGCAACTGAGCGAGCGTGCCTTCGCCTGCGCCCAGATCGGCCACGTCGACCTCAGGGACCAACGCCAACAGCAAATGCGCGAGCGCCTGCCAGGATCTTCCAGGGCAATGGTTCCGGCCGAAACGACCTGCCAGCCGGTCGAAATATTCGCGGGCCCGGTCTTTTCGTTTTTCCAGCACGTGTTCGAGCCCGGCCTGATCTTGTGACGTCTCGGGCATGTCGGCAGTGGCGAGATGGACGAGGGCCTTTAACTGCCCGGCCGGGAAGCTCGAGGATTGTGCCCAGCGGTAATAGATGTTCTTGCCCACGCGCCGATCTTCCAGCAGGCCCACTCGTTTGAGTTGGGCGAGGTGGGTCGAGATGCGCGACTGTCCCATACCCAGGACTTCCTGAATTTCGGCGACCGAAAGTTCGCTCGGTTCAAGCAGGGCGAGCAGGCGCAGTCGGGTCGGGTCGGATATGATCCGAAGTAAATTCAGCGTTGACGGCATGGGTTTTTTGTCGATATATCAGGATATCATGATTGGTCAATGTACGGCTTTGCGGTGTTCTTAGCCCATCTGACCGGTCTTTTGCTTCATTAAACTTATGGCGCGTCGTTACATCTTTTCCTCCGAGTCGGTTACCGAGGGGCACCCTGACAAGGTCTGCGATACCATTTCCGATCGCATCCTGGATGCCTGTCTAGCCCAGGATCCGCAAAGCCGCGTGGCTTGTGAAACCCTGGCCAAAGGCAACGTCGTCGTGGTGGCGGGTGAAATTACCACCAACGCCCGATTCGATTACATTGACGAGATTCGATCCGCCATTCGCGAAATCGGCTACGTTTACGAAGATTCGTTATTTCAAGCCGACACGTGCCTGGTGATGCAGGCGCTCAGCCGCCAGTCGCGCGACATCGCCCAAGGCGTCGACGCCAGGGCGGCGGAAGGAAAAGAAACCGCGGAGCAAGGGGCGGGGGACCAGGGTTTGATGTTCGGGTTTGCCGTGCGGGAGACCCCCGAGCTGATGCCGGCTCCCATCGCCTTGAGCCACCAGCTTGGGCGTGAGCTCACCCATTTGCGCAAAAGCGGCGAGCTTCCCTGGTTGCGCCCCGACGCGAAGACGCAGGTTTCGATCGAATACGAAGGCTACCATCCCGTCCGGGTAAACACGGTGGTAATTTCAACCCAGCACGCGCCGGACGTAAAACACAAGGAAATCCGCGAGACGGTGATCGAGCGCGTCGTGCGAAAAGTGATTCCCCCTGCGTTGATCGATGCCCAGACCCGTTACCTGATCAACCCTACCGGCCGGTTCGTGATCGGTGGCCCGGAAGGGGATTCGGGACTTACCGGGCGCAAGATCATCGTCGACACCTACGGCGGCATGGGGCGCCACGGCGGCGGCGCGTTTTCAGGTAAAGATCCTTCGAAAGTGGATCGTTCGGCGGCTTACATGGGCCGCTACGTTGCCAAGAACGTGGTGGCGGCGGGCCTGGCTGATCGTTGCGAAGTTCAGTTCGCCTACGCCATTGGGTACCCTGACCCGGTCAGCCTCAGCGTCGACACGTTTGGAACCTCGACGGTCGCGGAGGAAAAGATCGAGAGCGCGATCAAGCAGGTATTCAATTTCAAACCGGCGGCCATCATCAAAGAGCTCCGGCTGCTTCGACCCATCTACAGCAAGACCACCAATTACGGGCATTTCGGCCGGGAAGATGATCTCGACGCCCTCACCTGGGAGCGTACCGACAAAGCCGACGCCCTTAGACAGCTCGCCTCCTGACCTCACCTGCCGGAGGACGTATGGGGAGCCGGGAATCCTGAGGCGAACCAATCCCCACCGCGCCTCTTCCACCCCTGTTAAATCCTCCTCTTTTTCCTTTATTAACTACCAATGAGCAACGTCGCTAGTAAACCCGCCGCGGATTACCGGGTCGCCGATCTGAGCCTGGCTGAGTTCGGTCGAAAAGAAATCGAAATTGCCGAGACCGAGATGCCCGGCCTGATGGCCCTGCGCCGCGAGTACGGCACGTCCAAGCCGTTGGCGGGCGCCCGTGTCGCGGGTTGCCTCCACATGACGATTCAAACGGCCGTGCTGATCGAAACCCTGATTGAGCTGGGTGCCTCGGTGCGCTGGTCGAGCTGCAATATTTTTTCCACGCAGGACCACGCGGCGGCAGCGCTCGCGGCCGAGGGCATCCCGGTCTTCGCCTGGAAGAGCGAGACGCTGGCAGAGTACGACTGGTGCATCGAGCAAACCCTGTTTTGGCCCGATGGCCAGCCGCTCAACATGATTCTGGACGACGGCGGTGACCTGACCCTGCTGATCCACCAGAAATACCCGCACCTTCTGCCGGGCATTCGCGGCATCTCCGAGGAAACCACGACGGGCGTGCACCGGCTCTACCAGATGGTGGACCGGGGCGAACTCGGCTGCCCGGCCTTCAACGTGAACGACTCGTGTACGAAGTCCAAATTTGACAACCTGTACGGTTGTCGCGAGTCCCTGCTGGACGGTTTGAAGCGCGCTACGGACGTGATGGTGGCCGGCAAGCTGGCCGTGGTTTGCGGCTACGGCGACGTCGGCAAGGGTTGTGCCCAGTCCCTGAAGGGCCAGGGTGCGCGCGTGGTGGTGACTGAAATCGATCCGATCTGCGCGTTACAGGCGGCGATGGAAGGCTACCAGGTAACCACGCTCGAAGACGCGGTCAAAGAGGGCGACATCTTCATCACCGCGACCGGCTGTCGTGACATCATCCGGCGCGAGCACCTCGACCAGATGAAACATCAAGCCATCGTGGCGAACATCGGTCACTTCGACCTCGAGATCGACGTGGCCAGCGTGTTTGAGGATAAGAACCTGAAGCGGATCAACATCAAGCCGCAGGTCGACCAGGTTGAATGGCCGGATGGTAAACGCGTCACGATCCTGGCCGAGGGCCGGCTGATGAATCTGGGTTGTGCGACGGGGCACCCGTCTTTCGTGATGAGTGCCTCCTTTACCAACCAGGTGATGGCGCAAATCGAGCTTTTCAATAATCACCAGAGTTACGAAAAGAAGGTGTACGTTTTGCCGAAAAAGCTCGACGAAAAAGTCGCTCAGCTGCACCTCGCCAAACTCGGCGTCAAGTTAACCCAGCTGACCCAGGCCCAGGCGGATTACCTCGGCATTAATCGCGAGGGCCCGTTCAAGCCCGAGTTTTACCGGTATTAAATGCCACAAACGACTGACCCCCATTTGCGGCGTTAGTCATAATGCCCTAAACCGAAGAATGCCACGAATGGCTGACGCTATTTGTGGCATTTTTTCGTTTGTGGCACTGAATCAATCCCACAAATGACGAACTACCGGTTCGCGGCACTTCCGGCAATCTCCGGCTCCGGCGCTGCACGAATGTTATACGTGTGACAAGTGATCGATGCCACAGATGAAAGTCATTTGTGGCATTTTTTCATTTGTGGCACTTGTGGCATTCTGTGCCGTGGCATTTCATTGATGAAAAAGAGGGTTTTGATCATGTCGACCAGCGCGGGAACGGGGCACGTGCGCGCCGGTGACGCTCTTACCAAGGTATTTCGTGAACACCCGCAGGTAAGCGAAGTGAAACACAGCGACGCGCTGCACTTTACCAACAAGCTTTTTCGCGACTTCTACTCGAAACTTTACACGCGCCTGGTTCAGACCGCGCCGGACTTCCTGGGCTGGTGGTATAAGCAGAGCGACGAACCGTGGCGCACGGACGGCATGCGTCTGATGCTCGACCGGCTTAACACGGGGCCGCTGGTTAAATTCATCCGGAGATTTGACCCGCACATCACGGTTTGCACCCATTTCATGCCGGCCGGCATCATCTCCGATCTGATCGCAAAAAAGCTCCTCGACGCGCACCTGTCGATCGTCGTGACGGACTTCGATTTCCACGCAATGTGGTTGTCCCGGATGTTTCACCGTTATTTCGTTGCGATTGACGAGACCAGAGCGCACCTGGAGGCGCTCGGTTTGCCGAGCGAACGCATCACCGTTTCGGGCATCCCGATCGACCCTGAGTTTGCAACCCCGGTCGATCGCGTCGCCCTCCGGGCCGAATACCGGTTGCACCCGACTCGCCCGACGCTGCTGGTGTCGGCCGGTGCTTTGGGTGTCGGGCCCGCCGAGTTCGTCGTGGACCGTCTCAAGCACCTGCGAAACCGGACGCAAACCATCGTGGTGTGCGGCCGAAGTACGGAAGCCAAGGAACGCGTCGAACGAGTGGTCGCCGATCAACCGGCCAACTTCCGCGTCTTCGGGTATACCGAGCGTATGCCTGACCTGATGAAAATGTCGGATTTGTTTATCGGTAAACCGGGCGGTCTGACGAGCTCCGAGGCGCTCGCCTGCGGTTTGCCGATGGTGATCGTAAACCCGATTCCTGGGCAGGAGGAACGCAACAGCGATCACCTGCTCGAGGACGGCGTCGCCATCAAGTGCAACGAGATGACCACCATTCCGTTCAAAGTTGATAGCCTTCTCGATGATCCGCTGCGGCTCGAGCAGATGCGCAGGCAGGCCTATGCGTTCAGCCGTCCGCACGCGGCGCGAACGATCGTTCAGACGCTGGTGGCCGACGACATTACGCCGCTTACCGTGACCGACGATGACGCCGAAGCCATGACCCTGGCCGCATCCAGAGAGCGCGACCTCAAAGTGCGGTGAAACCTTTGGCCGATCGCGTTATGTCTGAGTTTCTCTGGGGGGTTGCCACTTCTGCGTACCAGTCTGAGGGCGGTTACAACGGCCCGGGCCAGCCACAGACGAATTGGGCCGAAGTGGAACGGCGCGGCGACGTGGCCAGTGTCGGCCAGGCGGCGGATTTCTGGAACCGGTTTCCGGAAGATTTCGCCCGGTGCCGCGCGCTGGGCCTCAACGCCTTCCGGTTGGGCCTGGAGTGGAGCCGGATCCAGCCGACGCACGTTGACCGGATGGGGGCACCCCCGCCGTTTAACGCCAAGGCGTTGGACCACTACGTCGAGATGCTGGTGGAATGCCGGCGCAACGACCTGGAGCCGGTCGTGACCCTGCATCACTTCGTTCACCCGGCTTGGCTCGGGGCCGATCCGTGGCTGGACCCGATCACCGGCGAACTCTTTGCCCGGTACGTCGAACATACGCTGTTGCACGTCAATCGAGCCCTCGTCGATCGCCACGGCCTGCCGCCGATCCGCTATTACATCACCATCAATGAGCCGAACATGCTCGTGCTCAACACCTACCTGGGCACGCAGTTTCCAGGACGCCAACGCCGATTAAACGGCCTGAGGACGCTGGCTGAGGCGTACCGCAACATCCTGAGTGCGCACCTGCGCGCGTATAACCTGATCCATCGGCTCTCTGAAGAACAAGGTTGGCCGGACCCGATGGTGGCGTTCAACAATTACTGCAGCGATCTCTACTGGTCGGATAAGGTGTTGCTGGACCTGTTGAGCGTACGCGAGCGCGGGGTGAAAGCCTTTGAGCTGCGCGATTACGTGTACCATAAAATCCAGGAATTCGAACGGGCCTTTGCCGGCGCCGCCATCCCGCTCAAACGCGACCTTCCTTCCCTCGTAGGCTCCTGGACCAAGCGGATGAGCAACTGGCTGGGTTATAAGACCTTCATGCCTGACCTCTTCCGATCGCTGGCGGATGAACTCTATGCGGCCGAGCGTCCCGTTGCCTTCGACTACGTCGGCCTCGATTACTACGATCCGTTCGCCGCCCACCTCTTCCGCCTGCCGGTGTGGTGGGACCACGAGTTCAAAGACAAATCCGTGCGCAGCTGGGTGATGAGCAGTTTCACCAGCAAATGGTGGGACTGGCGCGTGCTGCCGGCCGGGATGCATTTCTTTTGTGAGTATTACAGCCGCGATTACGGCAACCGCAAAGTCCTGATCGCCGAGAATGGCATGGCGTTGCGCCGCCGGATCGATAACCGCAATTCGCAACGGCGCGACCGCATGACGCGGAGCCAGTTTTTAAAACTGCACATCGCCGAGGTAAACCGGATGGTCGCCGCCGACATCCCTTTACTCGGTTACCTGCACTGGTCGCTGTTCGACAATTACGAGTGGGGCTCCTTCACCCCGCGTTTCGGGCTCTATTCAATCAATTATCAGCGCGACAACGACCGCTTGGTCGAAGACCACCTCCGGGACCGTCCCTCGCTCACTTACGCCACGCTCGTGAGCGAGGCTCGCCAGCTCGCTCACATGGCGGACGCGACGTAAAAAAAGTCACCGGGCGCCACGGCGGAACACGGCGACCGCGGCGGGGAGAAGCGTTCGGCGTTCGGAGCGGCAGCATAGGGGACGGCTGCCAGTGTCATGGCCGGGCTTCGGAAATATCAATATTCTTCCCGCCGCGGTCGCCGTGTTCCGCCGTGGCGCCGGGTGATCGTCTTCGCTGTGGCCGCGGTGTGACGCTGTGCCAGCCGTACTCGGCATAACTCCTAAAAATTTTCTTAAACCCTGCGTTTCGCAGCCGCCCGCAGGCCAGGTTAGAGTAGACGCGGTTTACGTTTGCTGAATGAAGGGGTGTGAGGTTAGTACTTTTGTTGCAGGGGCCTGTTTTTGTTGTCTTTTCTCGCTGGGAGCGTCTGCCGAGAGCGTTCCGGCGATCGTGGCGCGCGCCAAAGAAGCCGTCATCGAGATCAACGCATTGGACGCGCAAGGCAACCTGCTGAGCACCGGAACGGCTTTCTTCATCCGGAACGACGGGACCGCGGTTACCAATTCTCACGTTATCCGGGGCGCCTCGCGCCTGGTGGGCTTGAGCAACACCGGTTCGGAGTACCGTTGTGAACAGGTGCTTAGCGAACCGCCCGGTATCGACCTTGCGATTCTCAAGTTTGCCGCCGGCCAGGTGCCGTACCTCGAACTGGATGCCTCCCGCGCCGCCCGCCAGGGCCAGCGCGTGCTCGTCATCGGCAACCCGAAGGGTTTGCAGGGGACGGTTTCAGACGGGCTGATCTCCGCGTTTCGGGACGACAATTCGTTGATCCAGATCAGCGCACCCATTTCGCCCGGGTCAAGCGGTTCGCCCGTGTTGGATGAGGACGGCAAGGTTATCGGGGTGGCCTTCTACCAATTGGTAAATGGCCAGAACCTCAACTTCGCGATCGCCTCCGAGGAAGTGGAAAAAGCGGCGCGGCTGGCCGGCCTGAACGATGGACCTCCTCTTTCGCCGGAAACTTGCGTCGCCGCGCCTGTTCCTACGCCGGATGCCCATGCTCATAACCGTGAGGATCTTGCCCGGTACCAGCAGGCGGCCAGTACCGGCAACACGGAAGCGATGCGCACCTTGGGCTGGTGGTACCAGAACGGCTCAGGCGTTACCCAGGATTTCGCTCAGGCCCGGGAGTGGTACCGGAAAGCCGCTGAGGCGGGTAATGCGGCGGCCATGACCAACCTGGGCTACTTGTACGATAAAGGTCTGGGGGTTACCCAGGACTATACGCAGGCCCGGTACTGGTATGAAAAAGCGGCGAACGCCGGGGAACCCATGGGCATGAACAACCTCGGCCTGATGTACCAGTATGGCTGGGGTGTCACTCAAGACTACGCCCAGGCGCACGCCTGGTACCAAAAGGCCGCGGTGGCCGGCAACGCGTGGGGCATGAAGAACCTGGGTTGGCTATATCGGGATGGGTTAGGTGTCGCCCAGGATTATCAGCTGGCCCGGGAGTGGTACGAGAAAGCCGCGGTGGCCGGTAACGTCTCAGCCATGACCGACCTGGGTTGGATGTACCAGAAAGGGTTGGGTATCACCCAGGACTACGCCCAGGCTCGGGAATGGTACCGGAAAGCCGCTCAGGCCGGTGACGTCCCGGCCATGACTAACCTGGGCTACCTTTACGACAAAGGCTTGGGCGTCGCCCAAGACTTTGCCCAGGCGGTCCGGTGGTACCAACAGGCCGCAGACGCCGGGGAACCCAACGGCATGAGGAACCTTGGCCTCATGTACGAGTGCGGCTGGGGTGTGACCCAGAGCCACGATACGGCCCGGGAATGGTACCAGAAAGCGGCCAGCGCCGGCAATGCGCTGGCGATGAACCGCCTGGGGGTACTTTACGCGAGAGGTTTGGGTGTGAACCAGGACTACGCCGAGGCGATCCGGTTGTACCGGAGGGCCGCGGACGCCGGGGAACCCATGGGCATGAACAACCTTGGTCTGATGTATCAGTACGGTTGGGGCGTCACCCGGGACTATGGTCAGGCATGTGAGTGGTACCGCAAAGCCGCCGAGGCCGGCCACCCGGATGCGATGAACAACCTGGGTTGGCTTTACCAAAACGGCTGGGGCGTCGACCGCGACTACGGCGCGGCGCGGGAATGGTACCAAAAGGCCGCGAAGGCCGGCAGCGCCCCGGCCCTGACCAACCTGGGCTACCTGTACGGCATGGGCCTCGGCGTGGCGCAGGACTACGCCGAAGCCATCCGCTGGTACCGGCAAGCGGCGGAGGCCGGAGAACCGATCGGCACGAGAGATCTCGCCGTCATGTACCAGTACGGCTGGGGTGTGCCCCGGGACTATCGCCAGGCGCGGACGTTATACCAGAAGGCCGCCGAGGCCGGCCACCCGGATGCGATTAACAACCTGGGCTGGCTTTACCAAAATGGCTGGGGCGTTGACCGCGACTACGGCGCGGCGCGGGAATGGTACCAAAAGGCCGCGAAGGCCGGCAGCGCCCCGGCCCTGACCAACCTGGGCTACCTGTACGGCATGGGCCTCGGCGTGGCACAGGACTACGCCGAAGCCATCCGCTGGTACCGGCAAGCAGCGGAGGCCGGAGATCCGATCGGCATGAACAACCTTGGCCTTATGCA
>JAFAUY010000076.1 GCA_019243005.1 Verrucomicrobiota bacterium
TGGGTGTGGGCGTCGGTGTTGGGGTTGGTGTGGGTGTCGGTGTGGGCGTCGGCGTCGGCGTTGGAGTAGGTTTGGGTGTAGGCGTCGGCGTCGGCGTTGGGGTCGGTGTCGGTGTGGGTGCAGGCGTCGGGGTTGGCGTTGGGGTCGGTGTGGGCGTGGGCGTCGGAAGAGGAACTGTATAAGCCACCTCGTTTGAGGGCAGACTTTCAAGCCCGGCGGTATTGTAATCCGTGGCCACGAAGTAGTAGGTCTTTCCGGGCGTCAGGTTTGAGACCGTTGTACCGGTGACGTTTCCTACATCGACCCTTTCGGAGTAGTTTCCGCTCGAAGTGCCGTAGTACACACGGTAGCCGGCAATGTCGGATTCGGGATTTGCATCCCAAACGAGCGTGACGCTTTGACCAGTTTGGGCTCTCGCCGGCAGTTCAGCGAAGGGCGCTGCCATGATCGCAAAAATGGCCATTCGCAACATCGTAAAAATGGGCATTTTTCGCATCAGCCCGGCACTTGGTGAGAACCGCATGGCATGTGCTTAAAAGCTAACGAAAAGTAAGTCGAACAATATTTCAGTCGAACACATTTCGCTCTTACCAATTAGTTTTATAGGTATGAATGTTCACAACATTTGGATATCCGGTACTTTGATAACCGGACGCCATTATCGCGCTGACTCTTATGACTATACTTATAAACAAAGTTTATGTAATGTGCGCGAGCAAGGGAGAGCGGTCTTAGCCCGGAGGGTGGGCATTCAGAAAAAGATCGCGTCCCGTCGGGGCGCAACGGCTTTTAATCGCCTGGGATGAATGAGCATGCCCCTCTTTCAAGGCCCCGGCTCAATGGTGGGACACGCTCCCCGGCACCCGGCAGTTCAGGGCCACGCTAAAATCGGCCATCCCTTGCCGGGCAAAAGCACGGAAACGCGTGCCGCGCCAGCGTCACTTCAGGCCGGACGTTTTGATCGACTCGATCAACTGGCGCTGGAAAAAGAAGAACAGGAGCAGGGTAGGAAGCGCCACGACGGTCGACCCGGCCATGATGTAATTCCAGGAGGATGTATACTGTTGATGAAAGCTGGCGATGGCGATCTGAACGACCCAAAGATCCTGATCGGTGGTGATCGTCAGCGGCCAGATGAACGCGTTCCAGTTAGCCAGGAAGAAAAATACGGCCAGAGCCGCGAGAATCGGCCGGCTCAGCGGCAGGATGATGTTCCAGTAGATCCGCCAATAGCTGGCTCCGTCAAGGATCGCCGCTTCCTGGAGTTCCATCGGGATGCCGATATAAAACTGGCGCAGCAGAAAAATGCCGAATGCGTTGAAGATCGCCGGAATGATCAAGCCCGCGTAGCTGTTGAGCATGCCAAACTGGCGGACCAGCATGAATAGCGGAACGATGATCACCGGTAGCGAGACCAGAAAAGTGGAAAAGATCACCAGAAAGACCGTCTCCCGGCCCGGAAACCTCAGCCGGGCAAGGGCGAAGGCGGCCATGGAATGGAAGAAAAGCGCCACGATCGTGATGGTTCCGGAAACGAAAAAACTGTTGAACATGTACCGGAAAAAAGGCAACTGCGTGAAAACATAGTGGAAATTCGCGAGGGTAGGATGCGCCGGCAGCAAGTTGGGGCTGAACGTCTCACCCGGCCCTTTGAAAGCCGCCGAAAACATCCAGACCAGCGGAGATACGGCCGCGATCGCGAGCAGGGCAGTGCCGGCGAATAAAATCGACTTCGACCACCGGCGGGGCGAACCTGCGCCGTTGACCGCGCGCGCCGGTTGCTTGACGAGAGGTTCAGGCATAGTGGAAGCGGCCGCCCTTGGTGGCGATGAAAAGGATGATCGTGATCACGAGGAGGATCAGGACAAGGACGGATGCCATGGCGGCGGCGTACCCGTAATTGTTAAACTGAAACGCCTGCTGGTAGATGTAGAAGATGACCAATGACGTTGAATTGGCCGGACCGCCCTTGGTCATGACATAAATCAGGTCAAACCCCTGGGATCCGGCCACGGCGGAGACGGTCGAAACGAGCAGTACAAAGAAGCTGGTCGGTTGCAGCATCGGCAGCGTGATACGGGTGAAGGTTGCCCAGGCGCCCGCCCCATCGATTCGAGCCGCGTCGTAGTACTCTTGTGGTATTTCCTGAAGACCGGCCAGAAAAAGGATCATGTAATACCCCATCAGGAACCAGATCGTTACCAGGAGAATCGATCCTAACGCGAAGCGGGGATCACCCAGCCACGAGTGACCGGGGAAGCCGGCCATTTCCAGAACGCGATTCAGAAAACCTATCTTGTCGATCAACAGCACCTGCCAGACCAGTCCGATGACGACCAGGCTGATCACGTTAGGGACGAAAAACATGCTGCGAAACAGACCGACCAAGGGGACCTTTTGTTTCACCAGCAGCGCCAGGCCTAAACCGGA
>JAFAUY010000082.1 GCA_019243005.1 Verrucomicrobiota bacterium
TGCGATAAAAGTGCGTTCTCCCAAGCGGGCAGCGGAAGGGCGCGGGCGACGTGCGCTTTGACCACCTCCCGGATGAGCGGGTCGTATTTGGGTATTTGGAGATAAGGCCACCGTCGGCCGGGCCCGTGTTTCACTCCCCCTCGCTGCCCCCTGCCATCTCGAGCCAGTCTAACTCTTCTTCCAGCCGATGAAAGGCATCGTCGCCGACCTCGTCGTTGGCCCGCATGGCCAGCACGGCTTGCCGGGCCGCCCGGAGCGCCCCACGAAGCAGTTCGTTGTGTGCGGCGCGCGTGGCTTCGCCGGCGGCAGCCTCCACTCGTTCGTCGGCCAGACGGGCCGTCAACTCCTGCCGGACGAGCTCCGCGACCGAGGATGGGTCACCCGCCAAACGCTCCAGGCCCGCCCGCAACGCCCGTTCACGCGCCGCCCTCAGTTCGCGGCCGACCGGATCCTCGTCCTGCAAAGCCAGCGCGCGCAACAGGGCCTTGAGCGTCAGCCCTTGAATCACGAGCGTGCCCAGGACGACGGCGAACGCGGTCAGCACGATCAGGTCGCGGTACGGGAACGCCGCGGGGAGCGCCAGGGCCGCCGCCAACGAGACGATGCCGCGCATGCCGGCCCACGAGATGATCAAGCCGCCCCCGACGCTCGGCGGCAGCAGCATCGGCCGGGGCGGATGAAACCCGAACCGGCGGTTGCGCCACCGGACGACCGCATTGAAGGCCATGTGCCAAGCCAACCGCACGGCGATCACCGTCAGCAGCACCGCGCCGCTGACGGCGCAGTAGCGCCCCCGATCGGCGGCCGCCAAGCCCTCCAGAATGGGCCGAATCTGCAGGCCGATGAAGATGAAGGCCAAAATGTTCAGCGCGAACACGACGGTCTCCCACACGGCATAGCTCGGGATGCGCGTCCGTGCGGGGGTTCGCTCCGGCGCCCTCCGCGCCAGCGTGATGGCGTAGCACACCATGGTCAACACCCCCGAGAGCCCAACGGCATCGGCGAGCAGCCACACGCCGAACGTGGTGACGAACTGCAGGATGATGGCCGTCGGCACGTGCTGCACCCGTGCCATCAACCGGAGGACCAACCACCCGAGCGCCGGGCCTACCACCAGGCTGCCGGCCACCGCGAGCAAGAAGGTGGGCGCCACGGCCGCCGGGGAGAAGCCCTTGGCCGCGACGGCCCCCACGGCGAGCCGGTAGATCAGCAGTGCGCTGGCGTCGTTGAGCAGGCTTTCGCCTTCGAGGATGGTCAGGAGCCGATGGGGCGGTCGCAACGGGCGGAGCACGGCCGTGGCGGCCACCGCGTCGGGTGGGGCCACGACCGCACCGAGCGCGATCGTCGCCGCCCAGGGCATCGTTGGCAGGAGCGCGTGGGTGACGGCGGCAACCGCGGCGGTCGTCAATCCGACCGCGAAGACGACCAAGCTGGTCACCGACGCCCAATTGTCCCTGAGATCCCGGAGCGACGCGTCGTAAGCGGCATCGAGCAGCACGGGCGCGACGAAGAGCGCCAGCGCCAGCTCGGGAGGGACACTGAAGGAGGGCCCGCCCGGCAGAAATGCCAGCAGCGCGCCGCCGAGCGCCAGGAAAACCGGGTAAGGCGCCCCGACGCGGCGCGCCGAGGCCGCCAGAATCACGGCCGCGACGAACAGGCCAAGGATTTGTTCGAGTTCCCTCATAGGGCCAGAGGTTCGCGATTCAAGGTCCTCGGAGCCCTCCTGACTTCAGCGAGGGACCGCTCTTGGAACGGTACCCGCTCAAGGGGAGCTTACCCCTCCGGCCGACTCTCCCGCTCTCCGCTACGCTAAAAATGCTCGGCATCACGATTGGCAGCTCGTATCGGGCCTTCTGATGTATTACAGGCAAAGGGTGAATGTTGTCCATTGGCAGAGCATCGAGCCGTTGAGCTTGTTCATGGCCGACGGCTAGGCTGCGAAAAGAGGCATGTTATGAAAGCCATTCGAGTGGAAAAACAAGGCGGACCCGAAGTGCTGAAACTCCTGGAGGTCGCGCCCATCGAGGCACCGGGCCCGGGCCAAGCGGTGGTACGCGTCGCCGCCGCGGGGGTGAACTTCCTGGACGTCGGCCAGCGACGCGGCACTTATCCCCGCCAGGTGCCTTTCATCTTGGGCGTGGAAGGCGCGGGCGTGGTTGAATCCGTCGGCGAAGGCGTCCGGAATGTAAAGCCATCCGATCGAGTGGCGTTTACGGGCCTGCCGGGCGCCTACGCCGAAGCGATCCTTGCCGATGCCGAGCGCCTGATCCCTTTACCGGACGAATTTACCTTCGAGGTGGGCGCGGCGTTCCCGTTGCAGGGCATGACGGCACATTACCTGGTCCACGAATTCCGGCGCCCCGTTCCCGGCAGTTTCGTGCTGATTCACGCGGCGGCGGGCGGGATGGGAGGGCTGCTGGTGCAGTGGGCCAAGCACCTGGGCGCGACCGTGATCGGAACCGTGTCGACAGAGGCGAAAGCGCGTACGGCGCGCACGTCCGGCGCTGACCACGTCATCCTCTACACCGAGCAGGATTTCGTGGCGGAAACCAAGCGGATCACGGAGGGGCGGGGCGCAGATTTGATTATTGACGGCGTGGGTCGGACGACCTTTAAGGGCGATCTGGAAGCGGCGGCCATACGCGGCCAGATCGTGATCTTCGGCGCAGCCAGCGGTCCGGCCGATCCGGTTTCACCGAATGCTTTCATGCCGAACGCGCTGACGGTTTCGGGCGGAAGCCTGCAGAATTATCTGCGCACCCCTGAGGAGCTGATGCAGCGTGCGAACGACGTCATCGCGGGAATCCGAGCGGGCTGGTTGAAGTTGAACATCGGCCGCGTGCTGCCGCTGGCTCAAGCTGCACAAGCCCATGAGCTCCTGGAAAATCGAAAGACAGAGGGCAAGCTCGTCTTGTCCGTCGCGAATTCACCGCCATCGTCGTAAGCGGATCAACCGAGTGCTGCGGATAAGGCAACCAAGCTCCGGGTTTTTAAGCTGGCTTTCATCCGGCTTGGTATTGTTCATCGCTGACCTTCTCCATCCAGTCGACGGCCTTGCCGTCGAGCGCTTCCTGAATGGCGATGTGCGTCATGGCCGTGGTCGGTGTGGCGCCGTGCCAGTGTTTCTCGCCCGGCGGAAACCGGACGACGTCGCCAGGGTGTATTTCCTCGATCGGGCCGCCCTCGCGCTGCGCCCAACCGCTACCGGCGGTAACAATCAGGGTCTGGCCCAGCGGGTGGGTGTGCCAGGCCGTGCGAGCACCCGGCTCGAACGTGACGCTTGCGCCGGACGCGCGCCGGACTCAGCGCGAGCGGACCGTCGGGTCGTAAGCGGTATAGGAAGTGAGCACTCCGTCATCTAAAGCAGACGGTCCCCTCGCCCTCTGATTTATGGATTTGTTCACCGCTCGCAGGGGGGATCTCAGCGCCCTTTGCCCCTCGGAGGTTTCCTGATTCCCAAGCGGGCCCTGACTTGCGACCGGTGACTAACCTTACGTGTGCCGGTAGGGCCCTTCCGAATTAACTCCAGGCGTTCCGTCCCGGGCGGCCCAGAGCATCCCGCGGAGAATTAAAGTTCGCATCGGCACGACTTCAAACTCGGCGGCAACGTGGCCCAGCGAACAGTAGAAGACCTTCCCCGCCCCGTGGCGGCGCTTCCAGACTACCGGCATAACCACCCCGTTGATCCAGGGACAGTACCCGCCCCCGAACGTCGTGGTGGCCAGCACCTCGTTGCTCGGGTCAACGTGCAGGTAATACTGTTCCGAATGGTAGTCGAAATCTTCGAGCCCGCGCGTGATCGGGTCATCGTGCCGGGTGATGTTCACCCGGTAATCGATGAGGTTGCCAGGATGAGCCACCCATTGCCCCCCAACCATGAACTGGAAGGCGGGCTCGGTGCGGAAGCTGTCGGCCATTCCGCCGTGAAACCCGGCCAGCCCGGTCCCACGCTCCACGGTAGCGACGAGGTTCCGGCATGCCTCCGGCGCAATGGTTGCCTGGGTAATGATCGGCACGATCAGGTCGAAGCGCCCCAGGGCCGGATCACCGAAGGCCGAGGTTGAATCGGCCGCCTGGACGTTAAACCGCTCGGCTTTAAGCAGACCCGCAACTATCTCAGCGCATTGCTTGGGCTCGTGGCCCTGCCAACCACCCCATACGATTAAGGCTTGTTTCAAGCCTGGAATTAACGCCCGAATCGACCGATTGCAAACGAACCCGGCGGTACCGGCCGGTTTCCGGTGCGTTGCAACGCAAAGTCGAAAGGCAACGGCGGCACACGGCGCGAATTCCGGCGCTTTTTACTTGCGTGGCTCCAGGCCCGTACCGAAGGTCCTTTCCAACTACGCAAGGCCCCTATGTCCGCGATCTCACCCGACTTTCGCAGCCGCGATTTTCTGTTGGGCCATGCCCGGCAGACCATGTCTTTCTACCACCCGCGTGCGATCGACCCGCGGGGAGGTTTTTATCACTTCTTTAAAGACGACGGTACCATCTATGACGCGGTTACCCGTCACCTGGTCAGCAGCACACGCTTCGTGTTCACCTACTCCGCAGCCTATCAGCATTTTCATCAACCCGAGTACCTGGAAGGTGTAAAACGCGGCATGGATTTCCTCCGAAACGTGCATCGAAATCCGGCGACAGGAGGTTATGCGTGGATGCTGAAATTCCGTGAAGGTAGACCTGAAGTCCAGGACGACACCAACCATTGTTACGGGCTCGCTTTCGTGCTTCTGGCTTACTCCTGCGCGCTTGCGGTAGGTCTCAGTGAAGCGAAAGATTATCTGAAAGAAACCTTCGACCTGATGGAGCAACGCTTTTGGTCCGAGGAGCATGGACTCTATGCGGATGAAGCGACCGGCGACTGGAAGACTTTGTTCCCCTACCGTGGCCAGAACGCCAACATGCATAGCTGTGAGGCCTTGATTGCCGCGTTCGAAGCTACCGGCGAAGTCCGGTACTTGCAACGCGCCTTCCTGATCGCGCGTAATATCACCGTACGCCAGGCCCGGCTCACGGATGGCCTTGTCTGGGAACATTACCGTCCCGATTGGTCAGTCGATTGGGAATACAATCGCGGCGACCGGACCAACATTTTTCGCCCGTGGGGTTATCAGCCCGGCCATCTCACCGAGTGGGCAAAGCTGCTGGTCATACTCGAACGCCATAAAAATCACGTGGAAGGTGACACCGGCTGGATGACGATTCGCGCAGCCGATCTATTTTCGAGCGCGCTGGCGAGGGCCTGGGACCATGAGTACGGCGGCATCTACTACGGTTTCGCTCCCGACGGCACGATCTACGATAGTGACAAATATTTTTGGGTCCAGGCCGAGTCGCTTGCGGCCGCGGCGCTGCTGGCCGCTCACACCAAAGAGGCGTCTTACTGGGACTGGTATGACCGGATCTGGGCGTACAGCTGGCGCCACTTCGTGGATCATCGGTACGGTGCCTGGTACCGGATCCTCACCCGGGACAACCGTCAGTACAGCGACGAGAAAAGCCCGGCCGGCAAGGTGGACTATCACACGATGGGTGCCTGCTATGAGGTACTGAAGGTGCTTTGACGAATCTGGTCGTAGAAAAGCCCATCTGCTTGAGATACCTTCGGTACCGATGTGGAAGGTCGTACTGTTTATCTCGATCTGCGGTCTGGTTCCGGCGTGTGCAGCGCCGGCGGTCGAGGCCCTGTTGGTTGTCACCCTGTCTACCCGGGCCGGCGGACCGGCCCGCAGCATCGGCCCGGTGTCATCGAGCGAAGGCCAAGGCTCGTCGCCTTCTGGCGCGGATTTGGTCCCCCTGGGTAGAATGGTATTTCGGCTGACCTCGCATTCCCAGGATCTGGAGGCCGGGCTGGATGGAATACGGGGTCAGCAAATCATCGTGCGTTTCACGGCCGTCGTGTTGCCGGCCGGATTCTGCGCCGTCGGCAATTACGAGGCATACGGTCTGGCGAAACCGGAACCGGGTCGCCCTTTTGGAGCAGGGTCTACGCTCCAG
Source organism: Verrucomicrobiota bacterium (assembly GCA_019243005.1). Classification (GTDB taxonomy): domain Bacteria; phylum Verrucomicrobiota; class Verrucomicrobiia; order Chthoniobacterales; family JAFAMB01; genus JAFBAP01. The sequence goes on from JAFAUY010000082.1 coordinate 6,004, forward strand.
GCGAATCCGGCGGGCTTTTCCATCGAACCGGGTAAACAAGTTACACGAACAATTTCGGCAGATACCGGCTCAGGCGCAGTGATCTACAGGCTGGACTTCAGCGTCTTGAAAGTTTTTGGCGCCAAATCCGGGCCGGTGAGGCACCGCCTCTTTGAGGGCTGGTAGAATCGGGTGCCCGCATGGAACCCGAAGAAGCTTTCTGTAACGAACTGGCCGACCGGCTGGACGCGTGCCGGAGTGCCCTTATCCAGCAAGTCCTGGCGGAGGTCCGCGGCAACCCCGAGGTGCCGACGGCCCAACGGCTGGGCGCGCCGCAGCTGCGCGACCATCTGCCGGCCGTGCTGGACCGTTTGGCGACTTCTCTCCGCGGCGCCGCTCGGGTGAGGGCCCGCCTGCCGGCCGGGACCGCGGCGGATGAGCACGGCCACACCCGTTGGGCGCAGCATTACCGGCTGGATGAACTGGTGCGCGAACTGGGCGTGGTGGAATCCGTGGTGATGCGTGAGGGGTTGGACGCTTTGGTGGCCGAGGGTAGAGCGCCCTGCCCCGAGGCAATCATCGCGGCCCGCGAGGGTGTTCGGTGGTTTTTCGAAGACGCCGTGGCTGCCTCGGCGGAACGCTTTGTCCAGCAGGCGGGACACGCGCGGGATGAGGCCGAGCAACGCTTGCGCCAGTTGGATGCCTCGCGAATGGCGTTGCTTCGCACGGTGACCCATGAACTGCGCGGCATCCTGCAGACTCTTACCCTGGCCATCGAAGCCGTGGCCGCGGAGGCCGACGAAGGCGACCGCGCACGCATGCAGGAGGTCTGCCGCCGCAACCTGGCCGACATGGGAGCGCTCTTGCAGGAATTGACCGACTACCAGATCCTGCTCGCCGGGCAGGTGCGACCGGAGGTCGAAACGGTTTCGGTAGCTGACTTCGCGGCGACGATCGTTGACGCTTTCGGTCCGTTGGCCCGGGCGAGCGGTGTCGAGCTGCAGGTGGATGCGGAAATTGGGCTGGAGAGGGTACGGTCCGACCCGCGCCGGTTGCGCCAGATCGTGACCAACCTCGTCGTCAACGCGCTCAAGTACCGCCGCCGCAATGCCACGGATTCCTGGGTCCGCGTCACCTTTGAGACGGCCGCTGAGGGCCACTGGCGAATAGTGATCGACGACAACGGCGTCGGGATCGCGGCGGAAGATCTGGAACGGATTTTTGACGAATTTCAGCAGGTTGCCGCATCCCGCGAAGGCGTGTCCGGCATCGGCCTGGGCCTAACCATCACGCGGCGCCTGGCCCGGTTGCTTGGAGGCGAAATCCGGGTCACCTCGACGCCGGGCGCGGGCAGCCGGTTCGAGGTTACCCTGCCCCGGGAGTTCCCGGAGCCACCGAGCCCTGAGGAACCGGCCCCGCTCCTTGAGCGTTGAGCTGGCGGCGCAGCGCTCAAATGATGGGTACCCCGGAGAATCGGGATCAGTGCTCAGCCGCTTTAGCTTCCATGTCGCCGCGATCGCGCTTTTGTTTTTCCGGCGACGCGTCGTCCGTCAGCATTTCGTTCAGTTTGGCTTGCACCGATTCGGGCAAGAAACGCCGGGCGAAAACCATGGCTTTGTTTGCCAAGCCGGGAACGATCACCCGATCGGCCGCCATCAGGGCCTTGTAGGCCGCCTCAGCCACCTCTTGAGGCGCCATCAACTGAGCCTGCTGGAAGGCACGCGTTCCCATCATGTCCGCTTTGGGAAAGAAATCCGTATCGGTTGGGCCAGGACAAAGCGCCGTCACGGTCACGCCCGTGCCCTCCAGTTCGGTGGCGAGCGACTCACTGTAAGAAAGCACGAATGCCTTCGTTGCAGCGTAGACGGCATAACCCGGACCCGGCTCAAAGCCGGCGACCGAAGCGGTGTTCAGAATACGCCCACGCCCTCGTTCCACCATGCGCGGCAAAAACATCTTGGTCAGCCGGAGAACCGCTTCCACGTTCAAACGGACCATGGAAAGATCTTCTTCCAAAGCGATTTCCCAGGCCTTGCCCTTCTTGCCGTGCCCCGCGTTGTTGACCAAAATTTCAGCGGCATTGTCTCCTACCCCCTCGCGAATCGCCGTTTCCGCCCCGGCTTCCCGAAGGTCGGCCGCGATCACCCGAACCTCGACGCCGTGAGCACCCTTTATGTCCGCAGCGATCGCCTGCAGTTCGGCTTCCACGGGGGCGACCAGCACCAAAGGGTGCCCATGCTTGGCAAATTCTTTAGCCAAATGCAGGCCGATTCCGCTGGAAGCTCCCGTGATCAGGGTGGTTTCTTTGCTCATATTTCGTTTCGTTCAAACCTATAAGGGCGGTACGCGCACCCGGGGGTGCCGCCTCAACCCTTCTTATAATCGGCCCTGCGGACGAGTCCGGCTGCTTGCCTTTTTTTGTCCGGGCCGGCCAGGCACCCGCGGCACCGGCTACCTTCTCTGGCGTTGAAGAAATGTTGCGGGCTTAACAAAGCGGCCCATCTTGACAGGCGGATTACCTTGTACCTCATGGACCCCGCCTCAGCCTACCACAGCGGATCTTGGGAGCAACTCATTGCTGCGCAAACACTTGAGACACCGCTGAAACCCGCGGTCATGGCGTGCCTGAGTGGCGGTGAATCGGCCCGCTGGACGCTGTCGGAACTGGCGGAGCGGCTGCGCGGCCTGGGGGTGCCTTTCACCCGGCCAGCCCTTTTAGGGTCGCTTCTGGAACTGCAGGCCGAACTGGATGCGGTGCCATGGGCACCCTGGCGATTGCTCGAGCACGGCCAGGAGTGGATCCTTGCGCCCAAGGCCGAGATCTATGGGCTATTGATGGGGGTGCGAGGGGTCCCCGTACCGGCAGCCTCTCCCTTGAGCGATGACGAGAAGGCGGTCCTCGTGATTGTCCTGGGGTACCGCCGGCAGGGCGGCGTCTCCAGAACGCGAATCTCAGAAATTTTGCGCATCGATCCGGTCGAAGCGCTCGAGCGACTCTGCGCGGCACAGCTGATCAAATCGGACGCTTCCGGCGATCGGGTTCGCTGGTTGCCGCGAGAGGAAACCTTATTGCGGCTGGGTTACCGGGCGTTTAGTGAGATCGCGGCGTTACGTCCCCTCGAAGATTGGTTTCAGGCTCGAGAGAAGACCCCGGGGGTACCGGTCGAACCGGCGTTGGAACGGTCGGAACGGGCGCGCCGGCGCTGGTCACCAAGGGAAGCGGCACGTCGGGCCAGCACTCCACGGCGTCGAAAGCCCGCCGGACCAACGCAGGGGTGAGCGGCAGCGGCCCGAAGGAGGTCAGGCCTCCCGGCCAGGCAATCAAGGCTCGATTTTGATCCAGGCAAGAGATGATGGCCTCCTTCAGCACGGCGTGGGCTCGGGGAGCCGCCATCATTTTCCCGGTGCGCCCCGGAAAGAGCCAGGGGGACTCGCCCCATTTCGGCGGACGGCGGATCGCGCGGCGCGGGGCTTCGTGGGCCAACCGGTCTCGCCACGCGGCCCACAGCCGCAACGCCTCGGCAAGCTCCGCGACGGCGACTGGTTCGCCCCAGAGGTACGTGGTCCGGCCTTGCACGCGAAGGCATTCCCGGCGCCAACTCCGGGGGTGCACCTTCCTGGGCGCGGCGCAGAGGGCGGCCAGGAAAGCCAGGTTGCGGCGCTGGCGGAGCGTCGGCATTTGAACGTTGCGGGTCCCCTCCCCTATTCCCTGAATGATTTTTTCCTTAAGCGACGACAAATCGAGGCGCGCTGCGGGATACGCTTGCGCCAGGAAACCCAGGAAACGTTCGAGCCGTCTGGGGCGCGGGTTGCTTTTGGTCCAGCGGGCATCATGAAGCATGAGAAAAAGCGTTCCTGGCGCGATCTCATCCGTCAGGGCCGGCGCGATCAGCCGGAGGGCTTGTCTGGCCGCCGCGACGTAAACGCGCCGGGTTACCGGCGCGTACTCCGTCGGCAGTGAGGTTTCGAATTCGCGTACGAGCGCGGCAAGGTAAGAAGGTAACCGGGGACGGCTGGCCATTCCGGTAATTTATCGTTTATCGTCGCTCGCGCGGCCGCGGGTCTGGTCAGGCTGCGGCAGCCACGATTCGCGCGCCGTTTTGTTCGGAGCTGGCGGGCGTTGGCGATTGGGCCAGCGGCGCGGGTTGACAGCTGTCAACTGCTCCTGCGCTCTGCTCCGGCTTCGGAACGGCTCGGATGCCCGTGCGGCGTGGAGCGTCGCGGGTTCGTGAGAACGGCGATTTGCATTGCGTTGTATTTCACCTCGGCCCCTGATCGCACCGCACAGGCGCCGTTGACAGCTGTCAACAAGTCCCGCCGGACAACCGAACTCCGCCTACGCCCCTTTCGTTAACGTCAGACTTGCGCAGTTGCGACAAAAACCGTTACAAACTCTTGCGATCGTGACTACCACGCTACCGAAAACGATGTACCCCGGCCCCATTGACGCCCTCATCAAGGCCGACGCGCGCACGTTAAGCGCCCAATTACAAGCCTTGCGACAACGGTTTTTTGCCCCCGCGGCGGAAAAGATCCTGCGACGGTTCACCAGCGGCGAGGCCGCGCGCCTCATCGGGGTTTCTGACTCCTACCTCCGCCAGATATCGCTGGCGGGCGAGGGCCCCCAGCCGGAAACGGGGGTGGGGGGCCGCCGGTTGTATACGCTGGAACAAATCAACGAGCTGAGAAAACACTTGGCCGGGTTGAATCCCGGCGCCAAGGAGCGAGCCTACCTGCCGCACCGATCGGCCAACGAACATTTCCAGGTGATCGCGGTGACCAATTTCAAAGGCGGCTCGGGAAAGACGACCACCAGCATTCACCTGGCGCAATACCTGGCCCTGCACGGGTACCGCGTCCTTGCCGTCGACCTCGACCCGCAGGCCAGCCTTTCCGCGCTCCTGGGCTTTCAACCGGAATTTGACGTTCAAGCCAATGAGACCCTGTACGGGGCGATTCGCTACGACGATGAACGCCGGCCCCTGCGCGAAATCGTCCGTCCAACTTACTTCCGCGGCCTTGACGTCATCCCGGCCAATCTGGAATTGCATGAATTTGAACATACGACCCCGAAAGCCCTCGCCGAAGGCGGGGTGGGGGAATTCTTTTTCGCTCGGGTCGGGACGGCCCTGAGCGCGGTCGAAGGCTTTTATGACGTCGCCATCATCGATTGCCCGCCGCAGCTGGGCTTCCTTACGCTGGGGGCTTTGTGCGCCGCGACCTCGATCCTGATTACCGTTCACCCCCAGATGCTGGACGTCGCCAGCATGAGCCAATTCCTGCTGATGACCTCGGATCTGCTCACCGTGGTGGGGGAGGCCGGCGGTGATTTGAAGTTTGATTTTTTGCGCTACCTGGTCACCCGCTATGAACCGAATGACGGCCCGCAGACGCAGATCGTTGCCTTCCTGCGTTCCTTGTTCGGAGAACGGGTGTTGACCCCGATGATGCTGAAATCGACCGCCATCTCCGACGCCGGGCTCACGAAGCAAACGCTTTACGAGGTCGGGCGAGAAAACTTTTCCCGGGGCACGTACGATCGCGCACTTGAGGCGCTGGACGCAGTCAACGGAGAAATCGAAGCCCTGATGAAGCAAGCCTGGGGACGTTGAACGCAGGATGAATCGCAAAGAAACCCTTCGTGCATTGCTCAATCCGCAAGCCGCGGCCCGCCCCCCCGAATCTCCCGCGGAAACGCCGGAGCCTCCCGGGGCATCGTCACCGGAAGTTTCCGAGCCAAGGCGAACGACCGGTTCCGGGGCGGTCCGGAGCATGGGATTAACGCTTCAGAAACTCTCGGCGGAAGCCGAGAACGCCCGGGCCCTCCGGGTTCAACTGGCTCAAGGCGCGAGCGTGGTGGAACTGGATCCTGAGCTGATTGAACCTTCCTTTATCTCAGACCGCTTCTCCCGCGATCAAGATGATCTCTTTCTAGCCCTCGTGGAGAGTATCCGGACGCACGGCCAGCAGGTGCCGGTTCTTCTGCGCCCTTACCCGGATAAGCCGGGACGTTACCAGGTCGCTTACGGCCATCGGAGGATCGAGGCAGCCAGGCGCCTGGGGCAAAAGGTTCGCGCGCTGATCCGCGACTTGAGCGACGTTGAACTCGTCATTGCCCAGGGGAAAGAAAACAGTGAGCGCAAAGACCTTAGCTTCATCGAACGTGCGGTTTTTGCGCGCCATCTGGAGGAGAGGGGATTTGACCGCTCGACCATCATCGCCGCCCTGTCGGTGGACAAAGCGGAGGCCGCGCGATTGTTGTCCGTCGCGCATTCGATTCCGGCTCAGCTGGTACTCGCGATTGGGCCGGCCCCCAAGGCGGGCCGGCCGCGGTGGCTTGCGCTCGCCCAGTTGCTTAACGCCAAACCGTCGACGCAAATCATTGAGCAGTACCTTAACGATCCCGCGCTGAAACAGATGGATAGCGACGGCCGCTTTATCAGGCTGTTTACCCTGCTGTCATCGCGCCACCGTTTGGAACGCACTCCCGCGGTCTGGAAAGATGCAGCCGGACGCCCGATCGTCCGGATCGAGCCCGGCGCGAGAAAGACCCGGCTCACGATCGACGAGAAGCTGGCCCCGGCTTTCGGGGCCTTTATCATGGCAAAGCTGGACGATCTCTACCAGGCATTTGGCCAACAAAGTGGCCGCAGCAAGTCCGAGCCGCCGGGGGTGAGCCCTGACTGAATTCAGCGATGAAGAAGAGATGGTGGAAGGAAACGGTTGTCTATCAAATCTATCCCCGGAGCTTTTGCGATAGTAACGGCGACGGCATCGGCGACCTGCGTGGGATCATTCGGAAACTGGATTATCTGGAGCAACTCGGCGTCGACGTCGTCTGGCTGTCGCCGGTCTACAAATCACCAAACGATGACAATGGCTACGACATCAGCGACTACCAGGATATCATGGCTGAGTTCGGCACCCTGGCGGATTGGGAGGAACTGCTCGCCGAGATGCACCGGCGCGGCCTCAAGCTGCTGATGGACCTGGTGGTCAACCACACCTCCGACGAACACCCGTGGTTCATCGAAGCCCGAAAGTCGAAAGATAACCGCTATCGCGATTATTATATCTGGCGTCCGGGCCAGGACGGTCGCGAGCCTAACAACTGGGAATCCTTCTTCGGCGGTTCAGCGTGGCAATACGACGAGGCGACCGGCGAATATTACTTGCATCTCTTCTCCAGAAAGCAACCGGACCTCAACTGGGAAAACCCCAAAGTTCGTGAGGAAATCTACGCGATGATGCACTGGTGGTTGAAGAAGGGCATCGACGGATTCCGCATGGACGTCATCAACATGCTTTCAAAGGTGCCGGGGTTGCCGGACGCGCCGGTTACCGCCGCCGGCCCGTATCAGTTCCCCGGCCAGTACATCTGCAACGGGCCGCGCCTGCTTGAATTCCTCCAGGAGATGAAGCGGAAGGTGCTCTCCAAGTACGACATTTTCACCGTCGGCGAAACGCCGCTGGCCACCACCGAGCACGCCGTCGACATCACGCATGAGGAGACCGGGCACCTTAACATGCTGTTCCAGTTTGAACACATGGACCTCGACTCCGGCCACGCCTCGGGCAAATGGGCGCTCAAGCCATTGGATCTCCTGGACCTGAAACGGGTCATGAGCCGCTGGCAGAAAGATCTGCAAGGCAAAGGTTGGAACAGCCTCTACCTATCTAACCACGATCAACCGCGCGCCGTTTCGCGCTTCGGCGATGACGGCCGGTATCGGATAGAGTCAGCCAAGATGCTTGCCACCTTCTTACACCTGCTGCAGGGCACGCCCTATGTCTACCAGGGCGAAGAGATCGGGATGACCAACGTCGAGTTCGACTCGATTGCGGACTACCGGGACATCGAGACCATCAACATGTACCGGGCGTATGTGGAAGAAAAAGGGGTGGATCCCAAGACCGTAATGGCGATGGTTCACGCCAAAAGCCGCGATAACGCCCGGACCCCCATGCAATGGAATGCCGGCGACCACGCCGGCTTCACCTCCGGCACGCCCTGGATCAAGGTAAATCCCAACTACACGGCGATTAACGTCGAACGGGCCCTGGCCGATCCCAACTCGATCTTCCGCTACTATCAAAAACTCATCCAATTGCGGAAGGACAACCCCGTGATCGTCTATGGGAAGTACCACCTGCTTCTTGACGCGCATGAAGAGGTTTACGCATTCACCCGGACCTTGCCGGATGATCGGCTGTTGGTAATTCTGAACTTCACCAGGGACACACCCGTCTTCGCACTGCCTACCCATGTTTCCTTTTCGGGTAAGGAACTCCTGATCAGCAACTACCTGGTTGATCCGGACGAAGACATCCGCCTGCTGACCCTGCGGCCCTTCGAAGCGCGCGTCTACCGGTTACGCTGAGGGGTGGAGTTCGGCGTTCGGAGCGGATCTCCTTAGCGCGATCGCCGTGCGGGGGGAGTGTCTTTGGCCCTCCAGCGCGAAGCGGGAACCCCGAACGCCGAACTCCACCCGCCACTCGGTACGCCTATTCAGCCAGGGCACTCATTTCACGATAGAGATCGGCTTTTCCCTCAAACCCGATCCCGGGAAGGTCCGGTAAGGTGACGAACCCGTCCTTCACGCGGACCCCGTCGGGGAATCCCCCGTAAGGTTGAAACAAGTCAGGGTAGCTCTCGTTTCCTCCGAGACCCAGTCCGGCGGCAAGGTTTAAACTCATCTGGTGGCCACCGTGGGGAATGCAACGGCGGTTGCTCCAGCCGTTTTCCTTGAGCATTTCCAACGTGCGCAGGTATTCGACGGCGCCGTAGCTGAGGGCGCAGTCAAATTGCAGCCAATCGCGTTCGGGGCGCATTCCGGCATAACAGACCAGGTTGCGTGCGTCTTGCATGGAAAACAGGTTTTCACCGGTGGCCATCGGCTTCTCGTAGCGTCTGGAGAGTTCGGCGTGCAATTCGTAGTCGAGCGGGTCTCCCGGTTCCTCGTACCAGAACAGGTTGTAGGGCGAGAGGGCTTCCCCGTAAGCGATTGCCCTCGGCAAATCAAAGCGGCCATTCGCGTCCACGGCCAGCCGCTGACCCGGACCCAACTCTTCCAGAACCGCCTCGATCCGCCGCCGGTCCTCATCCAGAGACGCGCCGCCGATCTTCATCTTCACGACCGTGTAACCTCGCTCCAGGTAGCCGCGCATCTCCTCTTTCAGCGCCTCCAAACCTTTGCCCGGATAGTAGTAGCCGCCGGCGGCGTAAACGAAGACCCGCGGATCGGCGGTTCCCGAACCGTACCGGTCTGCCAAGAGGCGGAACAGCGGTTTACCCTCGATCTTGGCCACGGCATCCCACACTGCCATGTCCAGGGTCCCGACTGCGACGGACCGTTCACCGTGTCCACCGGGTTTCTCATTGCTCATCAGACACGCCCAGATCTTGTGCGGATCAAGGTTGTCCCGCTGATCGTCTACCAGCGACGCCGGATCAGCCTCCAGAAGGCGCGGTCGAAAACGTTCCCGGATGAGGGCGCCCTGCGCGTAACGCCCGTTGGAATTAAATCCGTAACCGACAACTCGCCGGCCTTCACGGACGACGTCGGTCACAACGGCCACCAGCGAGCAGGTCATCTTCGAGAAATCGATATAGGCATTGGCGATCGATGACGCGATCGGGGCGGTTTTCTCCCGGATTTCGGTGATGCGCATGGGACGGGCTTGGGGTTCGCTTTAAAACACGAGGGTGGCCGCATGTTCACTTGCGCGCTTGATTCCCGGGATCAGGAATGGTTTTGGTGAATGGTGAGCCTGCCCGTACCCGCTGAAACCGAGCAAACGTCCGCCAAGCGTCTGGCTGGAAAGATCGCGATTGTTACCGGCGGAAGTCGCGGGATCGGCAGCGCCGTTGCGAAAACGTTGGCAAACCGGGGTGCCGCGGTGATGATCGCGGCGAGGGACGTTGCCGCTCTGGACCGGGTCGCCGGCGAAATCCGGGAGGGTGGGGGAGCGGCCGGCACCTGCGCTCTGGACCTGCGAGAGGGACCGAGCGCGGCGAAGCTGGTCGAAGCAACCGTTCACGCCTTCGGCGGGTTGGACATTCTGGTGAACAACGCCGGGGCAACCAGGCGCGCGCCGTTTCTGGAGCTCACGGAGGCCGACTGGACCGACGGCTTTGCGCTTAAATTCTTTGGTGCGGTTCGCCTGATTCGTCACGCCTGGCCACATTTGAAACAGCGATCCGGCTCCGTCGTCAACGTCGCGGGGATAGGGGGCCGGACGCCCGGCGCGGCCTTTGGGCTGGGCGGTTCGGTCAACGCGGCTCTCCTCTCCCTGACCAAAGCCCTCGCCGACCTCGGGGTACAGGATCAGGTCCAGGTCAATGCCATCAACCCGGGAGCGATCCGCACGGATCGCCTGAACGTTCGGTTACAGGCAATCGCCCGGGAGCATCACCTCAGCATGGAAGAAGCGGCCCGAAAAATGGTTAAGGAAGCCGGGACCATGCGGCTGGGTTTGCCGGAGGACGTTGCCTACCTGGTGGCATTCCTCGTCAGTTCCGAGGGCCGTTTTGTGCACGGCGCGTTGATCGACGTAGACGGCGGCGAAACCAAGACCATGTAGAAAAGCGCCCTCTTCCTCGACCAACCGCAGGACCGCTTGGGCAGGCCGGGCCGTTCATGTTTCGGGTCGCTACCGTTAGCCGGTCGACGAGAGAAACTCGACCACCGCGAGCGCATCGGGCTTCAGGGACAGGGACACGGCGCACGGCGCATCCTTTTCGAGCCGAACCCCTTCGGCTAATGTCTCCTCGCTGACACGACGCAGTCGCTCCTGCTGTTGCCTGGTCGGAAACGCCGGGCTCCCCATCGCTTCCCAGGCTTTGAGAGGCGATCCATGGTCGTCGTCCAACAAGTGAACCTTTGCGCAGCTTATCCGCGCCGATCCTTCCAGCCGTACCTCCACTTCCCTGACCGAACCGGTTTCTTTAGGCGCAACATAGTTCCAGATCGCCACCACCACCGAGCCGTCTTGCGGTCGCAAGGTCGCTAACGCCGATGCATGCTCCACCGGCAGTTGCTGATCGCCCAGCAGCCGCAGCAGCTTGAACGCATTGAAGGAGGCTTTCGGAATACTGCCCGTAGCGATCAGACCGAACCCGCTGGAGAACGGGCTTCGGAAGACGCCGCCTTCTTCAAAAAAGGCATCGGTAAAGGTCCAGTAAGACATTGCCGTCACCAAACCCCCGGAGCACAAACGGATGTCGTTCGCCAGCCAGGGGCCGACGTACGGGGTATCCAACTGCACGCCGGCAAAGCCTGCGTTGTACTCCGTCCAGATGATCGGCAGCTCCGGCCGGCCCGAGGCCTTGACCTGCTCGTACACCTTCCGAACGGCGCGGGCGACCATCTCCGCTTGCGGGATCTCTTCGTCTTTGCCAAAGACGTTGAGCGCGGTGTCGTTGGGGTAAATGTGCGTTGAGACGAAATCAACCGGCACATCCTTGCGGACGCAATGCTCGATGAAGCGGTCAACCCAGGCGGCTTGCGCCGTGGCCGGACCGCCTACCCGCAAGGCGGGACTGACGGCTTTCAGAGCGCGGGCCGCCAGCTCGTAGAGTTCGTAGTAGGTGCTTTCCTTGGGTTCGCCGGCCCAGAAATCGAGGTTAGGTTCGTTCCAAACTTCGAAATACCACTCGGACACTTCATCGATGCCGTACCGCTCGATGAGATGCTCGGCAAACTTATAGACCAGCTGATACCACTCACGGGGGTCCTGGGGCGGGGCGACGTTCGGATGATACCAGAACGGGTGCAGCACCGGCTCTTTGGCCAGCTCGTCAGGCATGAAACTGAGCTCGACAAAGGGGCGCACGCCGTTTTTAAGCAGGCCATCGTAAATCAAATCCACCCGCGTGAAGTTAAGGGTAAGGTTTCCATCCGGGTCCTTGCGGTCGTAGATGCCGACGCTGCGATCAAAGATGCCGTGAAAGCGGACGTATTTTACGTCCACAACCGCTTTGAGCGTCCTGAGATCGTTTCGCCAATCTTCGCAAAGGGTCACCGGGGCATGGCAGGAACCGAACATGTGTTCCCAGAAGTGGGGAAACGGGGTCGTGGCGCGGCACGCGTCGATCGTAATTGCGTGATTCATCCAGCCCCTTCTATCTGCCTCCATTGACATTGAGCACGGTCAGTTGCCGAGCGAGCTAGACGCTGCTTTTCCTATCGGCGAGCACCATTCCGGCTGAGCCTGCTTTCGCCAACAACCGTGAAATGCTCGAGCGGTGCACCCCGAACAGACGCGCGGCATCCGCCGCGGTCTTTTCGCCCTTTTCTACCATCCGCAAGACCTCCGCCTGCTGGGCAGCGTTCAACTTGGCTTTCCGG
>JAFAUY010000108.1 GCA_019243005.1 Verrucomicrobiota bacterium
ATCGGTGATGACATCAAATCCCAGGTCGGGGCGACGATTCTTCACCGGCTCCTCGTGGATCTGTTCAGGAAACGCGGGGTGCACGTCGACCGGACCTACCAGCTCAATTTCGGCGGCAATACCGATTTCATGAACATGCTGGAACGCGACCGGCTGACCTCCAAGAAGGTCTCCAAGACCCGGGCCGTTACCAGCCAGATGGAGGGTCCGGTGGCGGCAAGTAACGTTCACGTCGGCCCGAGCGATTACGTCGAATGGTTGGAAGATCGCAAATTTTGTCACATTCGCATGGAGGGCAGCGGGTTCGGCGGATCGCCGATTTTGTGCGAGCTGAAACTTGAAGTGTGGGATTCGCCCAATTCGGCCGGGGTGGTCGTCGACGCGATTCGCTGCGCGAAGCTGGCTTTGGACCGGGGCTGGACGGGCCCCCAGATCGGGCCGTCCAGCTACTTCATGAAAAGTCCACCCGTGCAGTACTCCGATGAGGAAGCGCGGCACCTGGTTGAGGCGTTCATTGCCGGGGAGAAATGGGTGGAGCACACCCCGCCCGAGCCCAGGGGTGACAAGGCGAACCTGATGCGCGTTTGACGACGAGAAGCGACGAGAAGCGACTAGAAGCCGAAGGCTATGGAGACGGTGGAGGGCAACCCGGAGGCGCTGCGCCAGGAGATCGCGCGCCTGGGGGATTGGTTTCAGAATTTTCACCTGGGCGAGGTCCAGACGGCGCCGCATCATCCCCTGGGCGATTACCCCGCCATCAAGTGGAACGGATTTCGAAGCGTCGTGCCCGAGCGGCTCGACGGGGCGTCCGTGCTCGAGATCGGCTGCAACGCGGGTTTCTACAGCTTTGAGATGAAAAAGCGCGGGGCCGGTCGTGTGGTTGGAATTGATACGGACGAGCGCTACCTCCGGCAAGCCGAATTCATGGCCAGGCAACTGGGGCTTGAGGTCGAGTTCAGACGGCTCTCCGTTTATGACGTGGGGCAACTTGGGGAATCTTTCGATTACGTTCTCTTCCTGGGTGTGCTTTATCACCTGCGTTATCCACTGCTGGCGCTGGACCTGATCCGCAAGCACGTCGCCCATGATGTGCTGCTGGTGCAGTCCATGCTGCGTGGGCCCGCGCAGGTGCTGCCGCTGGACGAGGATTACACGTTTTGGCAAACCGAAATTTTTGCCCAGCCCGGTTACCCGCAGCTCTATTTTGTCGAGCATTCTTACGCCGGTGACTGGACCAACTGGTGGATCCCGAATCGGGCCTGCCTCGAAGGCATGCTGCGCAGCGCCGGTTTTGAACCGGTGGCGCATCCTGAGCCGGAAGTGTTTCTCTGCAGAGCCAGCCGACAAGCGTTCTTTAACAATGATCGAAGCAGTCACCTTCTGGAACGAGCCTAACAACAAGTCGCACTGGGATTTCGAGGTTGACCCCGAGTGGCTTAAGTTCGGGAGGATGGTCAAGGCTGCATCGCGGGCCGTCCGTGAGGTTAATCCGGACCTTGTCCAGGTGCTTGGGGGCACCTCGCCCATCGATCCTCAGTTCGCATTGCGGCTGAAGAGCCAGGGCGTTCTGGACGATCTGGACGCTTTCGGCGTACACGGCTTTCCGCTGGATTGGAACCATTGGCAAATTAACGAATGGCCGGAGCGCATTGAGACCGTGGCTGCCGTGATCGACCAGTCCATCTGGGTCACCGAGGTGGGGGTCTCCACCTTCGGTGCCGACGAGGTGCAGGTGTTCGGCCTGGAAAGAACGGCAAACCTGCTGCGGGGCCGCGTGCCGAAAATTTTCTGGTATAGCCTGTTCGACCTGCCGAAGGCATGGCCGGCCACCACCCGCCACCGCGAGTCGGAAGGGTCCGCCTATTACCGCCACTTCTACATGGGATTGGTGCGCGAAGACGGCACGGAAAAGCCGGCCTATGACCTGTTCCGCCGGTTCACCCCGGACCTCGGCATTTGCCAATGGTTCCATTTTCAGGACCACCGGCTGGATGCAGCCGTGACCCGGTTGAAAGAGCTGGGCGTCAGGGACTTACGGACCGGGCTGAGCTGGGCCGATTCGTTCCGTCCACAGGCCCTGGATTGGTTCGACCGGCAGATGGAAGCGCTCCAGGACTTTAACCTTACGATCACCTTTTGTTTCACGCCCGAACACCTGGGCGAGGTTCCGCACCACACCAGCGCGCCGAAAGACCTGCAAACCTTCGCGACGTTTTGCGCCGAAATGGTCGCGCGCTACGCGCCGAAAAGGCCTTTTCAGACCACGCTGCGGGCAACCGGCGCGGCCGCTTCGGGCGTACAGATAACAGGATGAGTGGTGAGTTAGGTCTGTTTGGCGCCACCGATCGCGCAGGAACCCCTTCAAATCTCGACCAAGTCCGGGCGGCTGCCCGGACTTGTCGCAACTGCGACCTGTGGGAGCGCGCCACCCAAACCGTCTTCGGCGAGGGGCCCGTCACGGCGCGCGTGATCCTCGTGGGCGAGCAACCGGGAGATTATGAGGACGTAAAGGGCAGGCCATTTGTCGGCCCCGCCGGCAAACTGCTCGATGAGGCACTCGCGCAAGCCAAACTCGACCGCTCGTTAACGTACGTCACCAATGCGGTTAAGCATTTCAAATGGGAACCGCTTGGTAAACGGCGCCTGCATAAAAAACCGAACGCGAAGGAAATAGCGGCCTGCCAGCCCTGGTTGTTGGCGGAAATCAAGCTGATCAAACCCGAGGTTCTGGTCTGCTTGGGGGCAACCGCCGCGGGTTCGCTCTTCGGCTCCAAAGTAAAGGTTTCAACTCACCGGGGCCGGCTTTTTGAGAGCGACTACGCGCCGCAGAACCTGGTCACCATTCACCCGTCGGCTATTCTCCGCGTGCCCGATCCGCGGCTGAAAGACGCGGAATTCGCGCGTTTGGTTGAGGACCTGCAGTTGGTGAGCAAATATCTGGGCACACGGTGACCACGGTGAATCCGTACAGGGTCGTCACACGGCACTCGCTACGCGTTCCACGTTATCCGCCTCCGGTACGTCTGGCAGTCGCGTGCGCCCCAACGGTATTTGTAAGCTTCTTTACCCCGCAAAAAGTCGAAGCAGCCGGCCCCTTCGCTTACCGCGGCCCGTACCGCGACGTACACGGCGAAACTGCCCAGGCTCAGGCGGGACCAGCGCGGGTCATAACCGGTGATAAAATGGTAATAGTGCCGGTGATGCAAAAAACCGCAGGTCGCAGCGATCGGTTCGCCATTCAACCGGATCACGAAAAGACGGAGCAGGCCGGCGTGCGCCAGGCCGGCGAAAGCCGCCTGAAAAAAGCGCCGGTGATAATCGGCGCTGAAAATGCCGGGTGCTCCCATCGCTTGCCACCGTACGGTGTGAAGCCTCACCAACTCCTCGTAATCCGCCGCCAACGTGTCCGGGCTGGCGCCGGAAATTTCCAGGCGCCCTTCGCCGGCCAGTTTGCGTTCGGCGCGCTCAAGGTCGCGACGGAGCCCTTTGGAGGCCGGCGCGAGTACGTCCCCGAGGTGCCTTGATGGCAACGCCAGCCGCGGGCAACCCTCTTCGCGGAGCATCGTGTCCGCAGCCGCCCCCGGCCAGGGCAGAAAGCACAAGGAGGCTTGAGGATCAAGGTCGCGGAAATCAGCCGCACTCCATTCCGAGCCGGATCGGGCCATGAAAAAGCGGATCGCTTCGGCTGCACACGGTTCCGCCCCTGGCCGTACGAGCGCGTCCAGGTAGTCCGAAACGCCGTTTCCGGCCACGATCAGAGCAGCCGGATCGTCAGCGGTAGTAGTTTTCCAAAGGTAAAACGGTGCCAGCATCGCGAGTTGCGGACCTTGCCAGGCCGCCAGGATCCGAGGTTCCCGGACGGCCAACTCCCGGTAGAAGGCCAGGATCCAGGCCGGATGCTGGAACGGCGTGGCGAAGCGAGCGCAACTCCACAGCTCGGTCCAGGGCTCGACCAAGGCTTCCAAGGGCTCGACCCGATCAAGGATCTTTATCCGAAGCCGGTCCATGGGGCGTTTCCATACCGTTCGCCAGGTTCGTGTAGGTTTCGAAGTAGCGCCTGATCATGCGAGTCAGGTCGAAGCGGGCGGCCGCTGCGGCGAGACAGGCGGCAGGATCGATGCGGCCGGCGCGGCGGATTCCTTCGGCCATTTCTTCAACGTTCCTCACAAGAAAACCGGTATGTCCATGCTCAATCAACGTCGCCAGCGCGCCCGACGGGTAGGCGACCACGGGCGTTCCGCTGGCTAAAGCTTCCATCGCAACCAATGAACTCGTCTCGGCCGCGAGGCTGGGTTGAAGAAGGCAGCGAGCACGCCGGAGCAGAGAAAATTTGGTTGCTCCATCCAGCGGGCCGAGAAACCTGCGGTGTTCGTCCAGCCGCGGCGCCACCTTCTCCTCAAAGTACTTCTGATGCTCGCGATAAGGGTAAACCTCGCCGCCGAGAAGAAGCGGGACGCCTGCCGCTTTCGCCGCCTCCAGAGCGGCATGAATGTTTTTTTCCGGAGCGATCCGGCTGAGGCACACGACGTAAGCGTCCCGGTGAAGGCAGGGGGTCGTGACGGTCAAAGGCACCCCGTTTTCGATCGTCGGCAGCAGGTTGGGCAGGGCGGGAAAGGTAGCGCGCTGCGGTTCAGACACGCAGTGAAGGTAGGTGCAGGGACGGGTGACGGCTTTGAAATCGACGTGGTAGAACGTATACGGCAGGTGGAGCGTCACCAACACCGGAACGCCGGGGTCAGGCAGGTAACGATCAAAATCGACCCCATGGAGATGAACCACGTCTGGCCGGTGCCGCCGGACGAGCGCGTTGAGCACGCCGGCATAGCGCCGGTAATGGCCAACGCGCACCGAGTCGTCGATCAATCCTTTCGGACGCGCCAACTCGGTGAGGACGCCCCGGGCGCGGGAACCATCCGCAGCCAGCACAAAGGAGCGGTGGCCGGCCTCGACGAGGGCATGATCAAGGCGGCTGAGAATCTGTTCGGCACCCCCTACCGCATCCGGGCCGGCGGGTGCAAACGGGAACGCCACGTTCAGCACCGCCAGCCGCGTGTCTGGCGACCCGGTCCTACATCGGTGCATGCTCGGTCAATTTCGGTCCTTCGGCAGCGGTTGCCATGGGCGGTGCTTGATGGTTCGCACCCAACAGGCCGCATGCCTGGTGAAAACCTTCGATCGTCCCCACGTCCAGGTACTGCGTTCCGGCACGGATTCCGACGGCTTTTCCGCCCTGAGCCAGCCATTCATTAACCAGCGTGCCCAGGTACTCATCCTTGCACCGGCGCCGTTCCCACAGATGATGTAACGCGTGGTAAACCTGCCCCGGCATTTTGATCGCCCCCCAGATCCACGGGTTACGAGCCTGCGGATCTTTTACTTGAATGCTGCGCACCTCCTCGTTCCCGGCCGTGTTAACCACGTCGAAATTCCACGGTGACTGCACCGGGAAAAGCAGAAAGGAGAGCGTGCCGGCGGGGAGTTTGCAGTAACCGTCTATCGGGAACCAGACCGTATCGGGCAAACCGATGAGCACCGTCTCGCTTTCGGGGATCAGTGGAGCTGGGCAGAACACCGCATCGCACAACCCTTTCGGCGTCGCTTGCACGTGATAGACGTAACGCACGTTAGGCTGGCCCGCGCCGTGGTAGCGAAGAATGTCGGTTTTGTAGGGCGAGATCACAAACGAAATGGTGTGAACGCCCCCGCACGCCATCCGCTCGACGATAAAGTCGCTGACGGCACGCGGCGCATTGTGTGACGAGGAGGCTAACGTTGCGCCGACGGGCAATAACTCTTTTGAAAAAGCTAGCGGCTGGATGCGTTTCCCTTCACCTGCAGCTGGAATGATGCCCCACATAGGTCAATTCATACGGATTGCGGATCAAACGGAGCGTTTGGCCTTATGGGAAAACGATCCCGTTAATCCGCGCTCGATTTATACGGATTGCGGATCAAACGGATAGATTAGCTTCATGGGAAAACACTCCCTTTGATCCGCGATCCGTATCAAGCAAAAAGGATCTGTTCCAAGTCGCGAGCCCGGGCTTGGGAGGTGTGCTCCTTGAGCACCCGCTGGCGGCCGGCTTCGCCGATCTCTTGCAACCTTGCCAGCGGAAGACTCAGGGCGGCAAGCACTTCCTCGGTCGTCTCGGCCAGGAGGATCTCTTTACCGGGCGCAAAGAACCGTTCGATCCCGTCCCACACATCCGACAGGATCGGCGTCCCGCACGCTGCCGCCTCAAACAGCCTGCCTGATGGGCAGTAGCCGTTTTCAGCCATGGCGCGGCGGGTTACGTTCAGGGTGAGCGCCGAGGAGCTGAAAAAGGCCGGGTGCTCCGGCGGCGCCAGGTGAGGGATGAAGTAGATGTTGGGTGTCCAGGGAAACGTGGGTGGGTAGAGAGAACCGGCCAGCAAAAACTTCCTCCCGGCGCTTTGTCTTGCCGGCTCGACGAACAGACGTTCCAAGGCAGGTTGCCGGTCGGCGGCAAATGTACCCAGATAAGACAGGTCCGAGCGGTAAGCGGCGTTGGCAGTTTCCGGGCGATGCACCTCGGGGTCGGCGTGGCCGAAAAGGACGTGAACCTCGCGTGCACCCAGTTGCTCGACCAGAGCTTTGATGACCGGGCCACCCGTGAAACTCAGGACCGTATCGTACCGGCTCAGGCCATCCAGCGGCAGGTAGGGGACGCTTTTACCTTGCGCCAGGCTTTGCAGCGTGACCGGTGTATCCATGTCGTAAAACGCCTTCTTGAGGTGGCGCTGCGTTTCCGCCAGTTCCAACGCCGGGTTGGCGTCCGGACAGAACGACGTGATGATGACGGCGTCGGAGTGCGCCAGCCGCGCCCGGGCTAGCGGAACGAGCCGTTCCCAGGATGGGTAAAGCTGAAGGTCCCCGTGAGGCCAGTGCCGGAGGTCACGATGCTGCGCGTAGTATGGTACGTCACGCTCAAAGAAAGTAATCTGATGTCCGCGCTCCGCCAGACCACGGCAGAGGCCCCGCCAGAGCGTAGCGTGTCCGTTTCCCCAAGAAGAAGAGATCGTGAGGCCGAAAATGGAAACGTGCATGGGACTGGCGGCTGCGGGTGCAAGCACGACAAGATCGCGAGGTTCATTCGGGGAGACGGTAGGGATAATCTCTGTCCGGTTTATCAGGCGGCCGGCCGGTCAATACCGCGGAACCTTGACGCCCTGACCAGCGTATGTATGTCGGCTCTCATCCGCATGGACCATCAAGTACTCCAGGAGGAAGTAGGCCGTCTCTGGCGGCAGCATGCCACGGCCGGGGACCTCGAGCAAGCCTGGCAGCAAAGCGACCGCCTCCGGCAGGCCGGTGTTGACCTTTCGCACCTGTCTCGTTTTTTCCGCCCGGTCTGGGACGGGCGACCACTCCCAGGCGCACGCGTCTGGCTGAAATGCTGGCGGGGCCTGGGCGACGCGATCCATTTCATCCGCTACGCGCCCCCCCTGCGCGCACGTTGCGCGCGTCTGGTCGTCGAAGCTCCGGATGAACTGCACCGCCTGTTTGCCAATCTGCCGGGAATCGACGAGCTCGTCGCGCTCGACGAAGGACGCCGGATCGGTCCGGAGTTCGTCGAGATCGAATCCACGGAACTGCCGTACGCCATGCGGACCACCCTGGCGTCGATCCCGCAGACCGTACCCTACCTCCGGATCGAGCCGGCCCGCCGGGTGCCGAAGGACGGGACGCGCAACGTCGGCTTGTGCTGGGCAGGAGGCGATTACGATGCGCGCCGCCACTTGGCCCTGGCCGCTTTGGCGCCGCTTCAGGATGTACCGGGGATCCGCTTCTGGCAGCTGCAGCGCGGCCCGGCCCTTGCGCAAATCGCTCGGACCGGATTCAGGTTTGAGAACATCGGGGACGCGAGCATGGACGTCGCCGCGACCGGTTCCCTCGTGGTTGAGCTCGACCTGGTGATCACCATCGATTCGATGGTGGCGCATCTGGCCGGAGCCCTGGGCAAGCCGGTCTGGACCCTGCTTCACGCCGACCCCGACTGGCGTTGGTTCCGCCACCGGGCTGACAGTCCGTGGTACCCGACGATGCGCCTTTATCGCCAAACGGTGCCTGGAGAATGGCGGGACGTGGTCCACCGCGTGACGGAGGACCTTCAGAGAATGCCACAAATGCCACAAGT
>JAFAUY010000116.1 GCA_019243005.1 Verrucomicrobiota bacterium
CTCACGGTTGACATAGATGGCAACGCCGACCATTAACCGCCAGGCCGCGAACGTCAAACGTCACCCAACGGTCACGGCGGAAGAGTTCACACGGCGGGCACGGCGAAGCACGGCGGCCACGGCGGAGATGAAAATGCCGCCAGGGGAAAAATGCCACGAATGCCACCAATGAAGAGAGATCATCCGCCGAACACGCAGACGACGCAGAAAAGAAATACGTCCACAGATTACACCCCTTCTCAGGATGGTTGATCTGGTCTTTGCCCCGGAGGGGCCGCCGGACAGTAGCCCGGGACGTCAGGGTTGAGCTTTACCCCCTTTTTGGCCAGGGCCAGAAGAGCCGTCTTTGCCCCGGAGGGGCAGTCCTGGAGGGACGATCGAGAGTAGGCAGGTACTTTAGTGCCTGTGGTGGGGGCCTTAACCGGGAACTTTAAAACGGCGCGCGTCCCGTCGGGACGCTGGGAAAGGGCGCGGCACCCCCTCGGCCCGCACCGGCCCCGGGGGCGCACGGCGCCACGCGGCTGGGTCCCTGCCCACGCGCCCGGGTCTCGGCCCGCCTTCCCCCGTCCCGACGGGACGGATCGTCTTTTAAAGGGCCCTTCACCGGCTCAACCAAGTTGAAAACCGGGGTAAGAGGACACCTCACGGCGACATCGGCTCCTTCTCTTCATTTGTGGCAGTTTTCGGCTTGTGGCATTTGTGGCATTTTCCCCGGCGACCACGGCGGCTCCGAACCCCGAACTCCAAGACCCTGAACTCCCATGTCTTCCGATTCCGCAGAGCGACCTTTTTTGCGCCGTGATGGACGGCGGGAAGATGAGCCGCGCGAACTCCGGTTGCAGGCCGGCATCGCTCCGCATGCGCACGGTTCGGTGCTGCTCGGCACCGGCCAAACGCAAGTCATTTGCGCCGCTACGTTTGAAGAAAGTGTCCCCAGATGGATGAAGGACCAGCACGTTGCCGGCGGATGGATCACGGCTGAGTACTCGATGCTGCCTTACTCGACGTTGACGCGCCGCCCGCGCGACGTCACCAAGGGTAAGCTCGACGGCCGCAGCACAGAAATCCAGCGACTCATCGGGCGCGCCTTACGGGCGGCCGTGGACCTGGATGCCTTAGGCGAGCGCACACTCTGGATCGACTGCGACGTGCTGCAGGCCGATGGCGGGACCCGTACGGCCGCCGTTACCGGTGCTTCGCTGGCCGTAACCCTGGCGTGCGCCCGGTTGCGCGAGACTCAACCTCAATCCCTGCCGGCCTGGCCGGTGCGGTGCCTGGTTGCGGCTACCAGCGTGGGGATTATCCAGGGCAAGGCGCTCGTCGACCTCGACTATGAGGAGGACCGGGCCGCCGGCGTTGACCTTAACCTCGTGATGACCAGCCGGGGCGAGTTTGTCGAGGTGCAAGGTACCGGCGAAGAAAGCGCCTTCAGCCACCAGCAGCTCCTTGCCATGCTCGCCGCCGGCGCAAACGCGATCCAGGGGCTGATCGAGCGGCAACGCGCTTTCCTGCGTCTGCATGCCCCGGAGGCGGCAGATCTGCTGCTCGAACCGCCCCGCGGGACCACCGGCTGAGCCCTCTTTCCGGCAAACCGGCCATCGATGTATCAATCACCTGTCAGGCAAGACAACGCGCCAGATCCTGCCGGATACCGTCAACGTTGAGGTCCTTGCCGATGAACACAAGTTGGCTCGACCGCGTCTCCTGCTTTTCCCAAAGCCGGTCCCAATAAATGGTGAACCGGTTGTTTACGCCGTGAAAAACGGCTCGCCGGGGTGTTCCTTCAACCCACAAAATGCCTTTGGACCGGAACACGCGGCTTCGTTCGGAGATGGCGTTCAGGGCCTCTTCGAGGCGCGGGAGGTCAAAAGGCTGGTCAAACCGGTAAGCGCTGGACTGGATTTCGGCGTGGGTGCTTGCCCGGTACTCATTCAGGAGTTCGGGTGCGACGGCCAGTTTACGGTCCAGATCGAAAGCGTTAATGTCCAGAAGCTCGTTGAGGTTCACTTTGGACTGTTCCGTCCGGAAAATCCGCGCGTGCGGATTCAATTCGGTGATGGCCGTTTCGACCATCGCCAGCCGTTCGGGGTTGACGAGATCAACCTTGTTCAGCAACACAAAGTCAGCGAGCGTGATTTGCTCCCGCGCCACCTCGGTCTCACGCAGTTGTACCAGGATATTCTCGGCATCCACCAAGGTGATGATCGCATCCAGACGCGCGTACTGTTGAAGCTGGGGGATATTCAGGAAAGTTTGCGCGACCGGACCCGGATCGGCCACGCCGGTGGTCTCGATCAGGATATAGTCGAGGTTTTCGCGTTTGAGCAGCTGTTGAACGCCTTTAACGAGGTCCTTACGAACGGTGCAGCAGATACACCCGTTGCTCATTTCGACCACGTCGTCGGCCTGGGTCTCAACCAGCTGCCCGTCAATCCCGATTTCGCCGACTTCGTTAATGATGACGCCGAAGCGGTGCTGCGATTGTCCTTTGAGGATGTGATTAAGCAGCGTGGTTTTGCCCGCCCCTAAAAAGCCGGTCAACACGCTTACAGGAATGATCTTGCGTTGCGCCATGCCGCTCAGATCAAACCGGCCTTTTTCAGGGTGCGGTATGCCCCGTTCTTCGTGACCGTCTTAAGGGCACGAGCGCTGAGTTTGACGGTGACAAATCGGTTGAGCTCCGGCACCCAAAGGCGGCGTACCTTCAGGTTCGGGATAAACATGCGCGGGACATTCGCCGTGACGTGCTGGCCCACGCCCCCTTTTTTCTTCGCAAGACCGCGGCGATGAATGACGTGGCCCCGTGAAGGCTTGGCTCCGGTAACGCTGCAAACTCTGGACATAACGGCTCCTTTGAAAGAGCGCCAAAAATGCGCCCGGGACCTTGCCTCGTCAAGGGCGAAGTCTCCCCATCTTCGCGCGGCCCTCGCAGATTTTCTCAAATTTTTCGAGGCGAAACCTCGTCAACAAATATGAAGACAGACCGGTGATATGGTATGATTACCAATCACGGTTAAGCCGTTGTTTGTGATATGAAAAAATTTATCTTTCCTGCGCTGATCGCGTGCGCGCTCTTGTTGGCGGGCCAAGCGCCGGCTCGTGCGGGAGTGCACGTGGTATTTGGGATAGGGCTGCCGGTCTACTACGGGCCTTATCCATACGGGTACGGATACCCTTATCCATATTACTATCCGTACTACGGTGGTTACTACGGGTACTACGGTCCGTACTGGCGCGGTTATTACGGGCGCGGCTACTACGGCCGTGGCTACTATGGGCGAGGGTACTATCGGCACGGCTACTACGGCCGAGGGTACTATCACCGTTAACCCGGCCCGGTTCGCCCGTCATGCGAACCGGGACAGGATGAAGACCACGACGATCGCGCCGATGATCGACATGATAAACCCTGCCGGATGAAAAGCTTCTCCTTCCGCCGGTCGGGAGAAAAGTCTGGCGATCAGCCCGCCGACGACTGAGCCAACGATACCCAGGATGGTGGTGCCGATAAAGCCGAAGTGGGTATGCATGATGGCACTCGCGATCGCTCCGACGATGAACCCCACAATGATGGACCAGATAATGTGTAGCATTTAGTGATGTCTGTTTTTAGGTTTTGGGCGGTTTTTACACGCTTCCTTCAATATCGCCGCCGATCTCTTGTCAAGATTCATCCGCTCTTTGATTTTGCGGCCCATCCTTTAGCTTTGTTTGCGGTCGCGGCAGGCCTTTAGCCTCTATAGATAGAACAGCCCGTGTTATCGCGCGGGCTGGCTCAAGGGGATTTCCAGCATCCGGTACGGCCGCGCGCTTGCGTTCTCGCGCCTCAATACAGGAATGGCGACGTTATAGACGTCAGCGCCTCTCATGGTCTTGCCGTGCAGTTGTCCATTGTGCGCATGCCCGTGCAATGCGATGCGTACATCGTACCGGTCGATGGCTTCTTCCAAGCGGCTCGTGCCGAGAAACGGGAATATTTCCGGGTTCTCACCTATCACCGTCTCGCGAATGGGCGCATAGTGCAGGACGGCTATTTTGTGCGGCGTTCTAAGCCGGGAGAGCGCTCGTTCGAGCCGGAGCGATTGTTCGACCGCTTCGTGCACGAATTCCTTGATGACTTTTTCTCCCCAGGCGTTCAGCATGCTCTTCCCAAACCCGCCACCGAATCCCGGAACGCCTGCGAAACCGACCCCGTTAATCTCCATTGCCTCTCCATTTAGCAGGTGGATACCCGCCTGAACAAACAGGCCGGTAAGCTTGTCCGCGGCATCGGATTCGAAATCGTGGTTTCCCAGGACCGCCAGGCAGGGTTTGGCCAGCACCGGTTTCAAATCCGCCACCAGCACTTCGGCCTCTTCGGGCAAACCGTAATCAGTCAGGTCGCCGCACAACACGCAAACGTCGGCTCGTTCCGCGATTTCGTGGAAAAGGTCCGACGCGGTGCCCTTGGCATCTTTCGTGTAATGCAGGTCCGCGAGCGCGGCCACCTTCAAATGCTGTCCGTTTCCATGCTCCATAAATTAATGCGCGAGGGGACCGCGGGTTTTAATGACCAATCCGTGTTCGTGCCCACCTCCGAATATGTGCGTGTCAACTACCGCCAGCTAAAGCGGCCCGCTTGCTAATAGGCTCCGCTCCGGCCCGATGATGAACACCGCCCAAAGCCTTAACGCCCTCCGCGATAGGCCCATTGACGCCAAGCCCGCCGGGCCCAGCGTTGTCAACCCCGGCACGGTACCTAGCCGCCAGATTTCGCCCGGCGTAGTGCAGCGAAGTGGCGTTCCTGACCCCCTGCACCCAGCCGATCTCGACGCACCGGTTAAAGGCCTTGGCAAACTCCGAAACCGTTTCGGCCAGAACCCGCTTCTGTTCCGGAGAAGGCTTAAGCAGAAGCCTCACCGTTCGTTGCACGCGAGCACCTCACCATACACGTCGACATCAAGCAATAATAAAACAGAAAGAGGCGCGATATGCCCGCCCGCTAAAGCAGGCGGTCCCCTCGCGCATTAAGTTATGGCGGCGGGCGGTTACCCCGAATTTGGCAAGTTGCAGCTGTCACCCAAACGCCAGGCGTTCTATGAAGCGGTGGTCGGTGCGTTGGCGGAGACCGATCTTCCTTTTCTGATCGGGGGTGCGGTGGCGTTCGGCTTCTATACCGACATTTGGCGGGACACGAAAGATCTCGATATCTTTTTGGCGCCTGAAACGGTCCCGCCCATTTTGGACCATCTTCGCGAACGGGGGTTTGCCACCGAGCTTACCTTTCCGCACTGGTTGGCAAAGGTCAGATCGGATGATGCGCTGGTGGATTTCATCTTCCGCGGTTCAAATGGGGTTTGCTCGGTCAATTCCACCTGGTTTGAGGGGGTGCCCAGGGTACCGGTGTTCGGCTTTTCCGTAAACATCGTGCGGCCCGAAGACCTCATCCGCATGAAAGCCTTCGTGATGGAACGGGAACGTTTTGACGGGCACGACATTTTGCACCTGCTGTTCCGGCAGGCCGATCACCTCGATTGGGATCGCCTCCTCGATTGGTTCAGCGACGACCAGGGACTGCTGCTTTCATTACTGGTGTTATTCCAATACGCCTACCCGTTCCGTGCCGGGTCGATTCCAGCCAAGATCCGGGAAGCATTGGCGGAAACCTGGCTGCGCCCGCCATCGGTTTCGGAGCCGCTCTGCAACGGAACGCTCCTGTCCAAACGGCAATACGAAACGGATATCTCCGCGTGGAGATTGATCGACGCCCGTACCACTGGCCGGTGCCAGATCACCGAACAAGAGATCAGAAGCTGGTCGTCCTACGAGGATTAACCCCCAGGTGATCGTTGAATTGTTTGGAGAAGTGAAACGGCGAATCGAATCCCAGGATCTGCGCGGTCTCGCCAAGGGCTGCCGCGGCCGTTAATTGCTTCCGATTTCAGATCGGACCGGGCATCAAACTGCCCGCCCCGGGGTGGTCGACGGGATTCGAACCCGCAACAACTGGAACCACAATCCAGGGCTCTACCGTTGAGCTACGACCACCATTCCGGCAGAGGGCTAGAGTAGCTTAAGTTCGATTTTCGCCAAGTGGATTTTCTGGCGAACCCGGTTCACGCCGAAAACGCACGCCGGAAAATGGGGCCCGCTCACGGCCAGCAGCAGGGCCGCCAAACCGAGGTTTTCGGAAAGTGACAGGGCCGGTGCGGCCGTCATGGGTCAGATCGCGGCCGGCCTTTCTGTCGGACGGTCGAAATCGGGGGAACATCCGCCACGGGGAGCAGGTACTGCGCCGCGCTGCGGTTCGCTTTGACAAAATCCGCCACTAAGGGCAATAACGCAGGAATCGGATTGCCTAATTTTGTTTACCGTTCTGAATCTGCTTACGCCAGAGTTCGGCTTTGCGGGCTGCTGCTCAGCCTCTTTGTATCCTCGCGAAGTC
>JAFAUY010000168.1 GCA_019243005.1 Verrucomicrobiota bacterium
TCCTGAAGGTGCCCGGCTTGCCTTTCCGCAGCGTTGCAAAAAGAACCGGATTGGTCTGGCGAGTGAGTGTGACGTGGCAGCGACGCCCGGTGGGTTCGAACTTCGATGGGCTGGTCCTCTCCCTCTGCGCGGTCTCCAGATCCCTGCTGATCAGATCGATCAATCCGGTGTTGAGCGCCGCGGAATTGACTTCCCCTGGCGCTGAAGGCGAGGCCAGATTGCCTAACACATCCACAAAGACGTCGTACAGCTGAAGCGATTGCATGGTGTACACCCGGCTCGCCATATAAAGCTGATAAACACAACGCTCCTGGGCGTGCCTGCGCAGCGCGTTGGTGTAACGGGCCATGGCCGGCAGGCCGGGATTGGCGGACTTGTGCACCGCAGTTTCGGCCTGGCTCTTCTGTTCCTGCGTTTTTGCCAGCTGTCCGTTCAGGTAGAGCACATCGCTCAACAATTGGTTGTACTCTTCCACCATTTCATTGCGTGCCACCACGGACTCAATGTACTGGTTCAGGGTTTGGGATATCTTCCCCGCGGAGGGGCACCTATCGTAAAAATTGGAGCAAATGGATTCGACCTGCTCCCGAGATGCCATGAGGCGATATTCAGCGGTAGGATCGGCCTTGATCAGACCTTCCCGAGTCTCCTTTAACTTTCCCAGTTCCTTGACGTTGCTGTTGAGGAACTCCATACGCCGGATAGCAAATTTCTTGTTGACGGAGCCTCCTAAGTCGCTCGGCACATTCTCTATCGCTTTTGAGACCACGTCAACCGCCTGACTCACCAGCATTGCTCCCGTGGCGGCTACACCGGCAGGCGAAACGCCCGCCCCGCCAGCGCCGGCGGTGGGATGGAGCAAGTCGCGATTGGTGAAGGAAAGCTGGCTGAAGAGGTTCACGATGTCGGCCGGCGTGAGGTGAACAGTCGACAGGATTTCACTTTCAAATGCTCGCAAATGCTCTTCCAGTTTGCCGGCTAAACCGAGGCGCGCGGAATCCAGCACTTCCACCTGCGCCCGGGTGGTTTTCGCATCCGTCACTTTTTCTTTCAGGGTTTGAGTCAACCGCTCAACCAGGATATTTTGACCGACCAATACGTTCTTCAGGTAGGTCTTCCTCTCGGTCAAGCTGTTTTGGGCGGTGTTCAGGAGTTTGGCGGTTGCCTCCACAGGGGCGAACAATCCAAGCATGGTTGTTAAAGCCGACTCATACCGGGATAACGCGCCTAGCGCTGCGAACTTCTCATTCGTGCCGAAGATGGTCTTGCCCTTATTGAGGTTGGCGAGTGTAGCCTGAGCCGGAGCCAAAAGTTTCGGCAGAAGTTTCGAGTCTTTCGATTGGCTGAGCAGCATTACGATCCAGATCATCGTGTCGTGAATGGACCGGACCTGGTCGGATACGGTGTGGGTATCGGTCAGCAAATAGGAGCCGCGACTGAAGTCGAACAGCATTTCCAACTGGTCCGGGTCGGCCAAGTCCGCTAAATCGGCGTACGCCACCATCTGATGGTCGGCAAATTGGGAGTTGGCCGCTGGAGGTCCTGGATCCGGCAGTTGCGGGTTGCGCAACAGGCTTGGTGCAGGGACGGCTGCGCCAGGGCCGGGCTTCCCAGCGGGCGCGGCTTGATTTGGGATTGGGAACAGCGGCAGGCAGACCATCCTTGCGCCGATCCTGTATGGAAAATTTGAGGGAAGACGTTAACCGCTGCAGAAAGGCTTTTTCGTCGTCGGTATTTGCCTGGTAAAAATATGACCACCTCCCTAATCTCATCAGGGTGGCCATCATTGTGGGTTGAGCAGACGTCCAAGCGGATATTACCGGCAGAGGAAGCCCCAGACAGATAGTGCCTCCCGGTCCGCCGTAGCCGAGGAAGCCGGGCAGGCCGCATGTGCCGCCGCCGCCGGCGGGGGCACCGATTCGTGGTCCTCGTTGGGGATGGGGTATTCCACCGTTGCCGCCGTTGCCGCCTTCGCCTGGCTGCGCCGCATTGCCGCCGCTCCCACCAGCGGCGTTCGCCGTGATATTGAATTTGCCGTCCGGGTTCCCCAGTCTTCTGAACTGCAATGTGATGCGGCCGCCCGCGCCACCGTTACCGCCGTTTCCTCCATTGCCGCCACAACCGCCATAACCACCGAAGGCTCGCTCGCCGAAATAGTCGTAGGTATACGTGCCATCGCCCCGGGGATAAGCTTCCGCTGGATACTTGCTGAACCCGTTCCCGCCTACACCTCCCTTTTGTCCCTTGGCGCCGTTCCCGCCGTTTCCTCCCTCAGCGCTCAGAACGACATCCGAATACGGCGTCAGCAGGTCACAATAAATCTGAATCTCGCCTCCCGCTCCGCCGGGGTTGCCATTGCGGCCGTCCTGTCCGGTGCTTCCATTCCACGCAGGAATCGATGTTGGATCCAGTCTGCCGTCCGGCCCGTTAGCAGCGGGTCCGCTCCACTCTTCGCCTTGCTTCCCGGCCTCACCGCTTACCGAAATGCCGCTGCCGCTTGTTCCCGAATAGAATTCGAGCTCACGGCAAAAAATCTTGATGATCCGGCCCGGAGCGCGGATGACGCCGAGGATCTTTACGACGTCGCCAAAGACCGTCAGGTCTCCCGTGCTGGCGACCGGCACAGACTTGCCGACCTGAGAGGAAGTCTCGCCGACGGGCGACAAGACGATGACCCGCGCCGTGCGAATGGTGCTGCCAAGCAGTACGTTGTTGGCCGACAGGTTCGACGTTTCTACAAAGTAGGGATCGACAACAATTGGATCGCTCATAGCCTCGGTCTCTCCGCCTTGCTGGGTCGATACCTCGTTATGCCGCTCTGCGAATCATCCCCTTAGCTGAAGGGCGAGCCGAACGCACCCTGTTCGAAGAGCCTCTTCAGCGTGAAGTCAACGGATTCACGAATGGCAAGCAAGCCGCAGGTCAGGCTTTCCGAAACCGGTTGCAGGTCGGCGTTGTCTTCCATCAGGTAAGTGGCACGCTTGGTATACGAATCGAGAATTTCAGAGATATCTTCCGCCAGGCGGTGCAACT
>JAFAUY010000318.1 GCA_019243005.1 Verrucomicrobiota bacterium
ACGAGGAGGTGACCCGAATCACGCATTCGCCGCACCAGCGCGGGTGCCTGTTCCACCAAGCGGCCGATCAGGCAAAACGCCGCCGTGACACTTTCACGCTCCAGGACGTCGAGAAGCCGGCCGGTGGTACGGCCGGTCTCATTCGGCCCATCATCAAAGGTCAGCAGGACGACCTCAGCCGGAAGCCAAACCAGGCTTGCACGTCTGACCCAAATGGTGCCGGGAAAAAATGCCACAAGCGGAAAATGCCACGAATGCCACAAATAAAAATCAGGCGCTCATGGCGTTGAAGGCAGGGCCGCAAGTGAAGAAGATGCCGGAAACGGAAGGCGGTCGTTGGTAGCATTTTTCGGCTTGTGGCATTTGTGGCATTTTCTGCCGTGGCCTTCACCTGAGCCTCATTTGCCAGTCCTTTTCCGGATGCACGTGCCGGTTATAGAGCGGATGGTCAAAGCGGTGGTGCGCGAATAACTCGTCATTCCACCATGCCGTTACCGGCCGCTTATGCATCAAGCCGTGGATTTTCGCGATCTTCATCCATCGGTGCGCGGCATTGAACTCCTCAATGGCCAGCAACTCGCCCGCGTAAGGGGAATGCAACTCCAGATCGCCTCCGATCATATCGTCAAAGTAACAGAGCACGCGCGGCAAAAAGAAGGCGTGATCGGCCTCCAACAGGCCAAAGGTGGTTACCGTCGAAGAGTAGTAATCGGCATCAAACGAGATGAAGCCGATCGGAGCCGGCCGGTAATTTGCGATGAAGCCCGGCACCGTCTCGGTAAAGTCGCCTAAAACCAAGGTCGATTTTCGCAAACGCTTGCGAAGCGCATCCACGTCCATCTGAAAAAATCCCTGCTGCCAGACGTACGGCAGATCGCGGTAATCGACCGGGGCCGGCATGCCGTATCCGCTGTCGAACCCGTACGTGTCCACCTGCACGCCCGTCGCGGCGGCGATCTCCTCAGCGATGCTTTCAAGGGCCACCAGACCATTCCCGCCGGCAACCCCGAATTCGATCGCACTGATCCTCATGATCCCGAGGGCGGCGGCCTGAAGCGACGCTTGATACACGCCATAGGCGTAATCCGGACGCGAGAAAAGGTCCCACCGCACCCGCCGCGACAGCGGTTGATTCGGAAGCAAGCGGATGATTTCGCGGATGAACTCCTTCGGAAAAGCCAGCTTCAGCAAAGATGACAGACTCATGTGTCGGGTGCCGGATGCGACCTTGAGAACGAAGCGGCGGGTGTCAAGATCGGAGTTCCTCTTCCCGCCGTGGTCGCCGTGTGAACTCGGTCGCGGTGGCCGCCCAATCGCCGTGGCCGCCGTGGGATCGTCACTGGGAATTCCCTTAATCTGTGTCAATCTCTGTAATCCGTAGGATCTGTGGACGGTTTGCCTCTTTTCTGCGTGGTCTGCGTGTTCTGCGGCGGAGATTAAAGATGGAGAAAGTCAGACTCGGCATCATCGGCGTCGGCGCGATGGGTGAGCTCCATGCGCAAAACCTTCTCAACGGCAAGGTGCCCCGTTGCGAACTGACCGCGGTCTGTGACCGCAACCCGGAACGCCTGCAACGGTTTGCCTCTATCCCCGGTTTTGTCTCCGCGGATGAATTTCTGGCCGCTTCCGCAACGGATGCAGTCCTGATCGCGACCCCCCACTACTCTCACACCACGCTCGGGATTCAGACACTCAAGACCGGGAAACACCTGCTCGTCGAAAAACCGATTTCCGTCCACAAGGCCGATGCGGAACGTCTGCTCGCGGCCCACACGCGGTCCGACCAGGTGTTTGCAGCCATGTTCAACCAGCGCACGGACCCTTTTTTCCTGAAATTACGCCAACTGGTGCAATCGGGTGAACTCGGCCCGGTCCGGCGCGTGCATTGGACCATCACCGACTGGTTCCGAACCGAAGCTTATTATCAATCCAGTGCGTGGCGGGCCACCTGGTCGGGCGAGGGCGGCGGCGTCCTGCTGAACCAATGCCCGCACAACCTTGACCTGTACCAGTGGATCTTCGGAATGCCCGCCGGCGTGCGCGCGTTCTGCCACTTCGGCCGGTATCATGACATTGAGGTCGAGGACGACGTGACGGCTTACCTCGAGTACCCGGACGGCATGACGGCCGTGATCAGCGCCTCAACCGGTGAGGCGCCCGGCACCAACCGGCTCGAAGTGGCCGCTGAACGGGGCAAGGTCGTCATTGAAAACGATCAGTTTCTCTTTACCCGGAACGAAGTGCCCATGGGCGAATTTGCGCGAACCGATCCGGGTCGATTCTCAGCGCCTGCAACCTGGGACATTCGGATTCCCATCCGGGGTCATGGCCCTCAGCACAACGGCATCCTGGCCAATTTCGTGGCCGCGATTCTCGACGGAACGCCGCTGATCGCGCCGGCCCGGGAAGGCATCTTTT
>JAFAUY010000384.1 GCA_019243005.1 Verrucomicrobiota bacterium
GCGAGCACGGCGGGAAGAGCAACTGAACGGGATAATCGTCTTCGCCTTTCGCCGCGGTCGCCGCGGGCCCGCCGTGCTCGCCGTGTGAACTCCGTCGCCGTGACCGCCCGCTCCGCCGTGGCGCCGGGTGATGTTTTCCTCTTCCGCCGTGCCCCCCGTGTGACTACATTGCTGTTTCCATGGCCGACCCCTTTGTTCACCTGCATCTCCACACCGAGTATTCCCTCCTGGATGGCGCGATCCGCATCCCGGACTTGATGAAGAAAGCCGTCGAACTCGGGATGCCGGCAGTCGCCATTACCGATCACGGCAACATGTTCGGCGCCGTGGAATTCTATCAGGCGGCGACCAAGGCGGGCATCAAGCCCATCATCGGTTGCGAAGTTTACATGGCGCCGGGTTCCATGACCGATAAGAGCGCGACCTCAGCGCGCGAAGCCGCTTACCATTTTACGCTGCTCGCGAAGGACGCCGAAGGGTACCGGAACCTCGTGAAGCTGGTCTCCCTGGCGCACCTGGACGGCCACCATTACAAGCCGCGAATCGATAAGGAGGCGCTTGCCCGGTACAGCGCCGGGCTGATTGGCATGAGCGCCTGCCTCAAAGGCGAAATCAACGTTGCCATCGTTCAGGGTGACCTCAGGAAGGCCGAGAACGTCGCGACGGAGTTCAGCGACATCTTCGGGCCGGAAAACTTTTTCCTCGAATTGCACGATCACGGCATCGAAGCGCAGCACACCTGCAACCGGGCCTTGATCACGCTCGGCAAGAAGCTTGGGCTCGGCTTAGTCGCGGCCAATGACGTGCACTTTTTGGAGAAAAGCCATCACGAGGCACACGACGTGATGATCTGCATCGGCACCGGCGCCATGGTGCACGACGAGCGCCGGATGCACTACTCGACGGAGGTGTACTTCAAATCGCGCGAGGAAATGGCCGCCCTCTTCGGCGAGGTACCCGAGGCGCTGGCCAATACCTTGCGGATCGCCGAAGCGTGCAACGTCGAGCTCGACTTTGGCGTTTCCAAGTACCCTGCTTACCCGCCCCCGCAAGGTAAAACGCGCGAAGAATACCTGCGCGAGCTTTGTTTTGCCGGCTTGCGCAAACGGTACGGCGAACGCGCCGAGAAGGACGAAGACCTGCGCAAGCGCCTCGAGTACGAACTGTCGATCCTG
The DNA here is from genome assembly GCA_019243005.1 of Verrucomicrobiota bacterium. Lineage (GTDB taxonomy): Bacteria > Verrucomicrobiota > Verrucomicrobiia > Chthoniobacterales > JAFAMB01 > JAFBAP01. Next base: position 1,176 of record JAFAUY010000384.1, read on the forward strand.
GCAAAAACCGGGTTTACCAGCTATTTCCTCATCGTCTGGGATTTTATCCACTTTGCCAAGGAACACGGCATTCCGGTCGGCCCCGGTCGAGGGTCGGCGGCAGGTTCCCTGGTCGCCTACGCGTTGGAGATCACTGACCTGGACCCGTTGCGGTTCGGCCTCATCTTCGAACGCTTTCTCAATCCCGAACGGGTCAGTCCCCCCGACATCGACGCCGACTTCTGCCAGAACCGGCGCGGCGAGGTCATCGAGTACGTCCGCCAGAAGTACGGTACCCGGGCCGTCTCCCAGATCATCACCTTCGGTACCCTCGGCGCTAAAAGCGTGACTCGGGACGTCGGGCGCGTCATGGGCCTGAGCTACGGCGATGCCGACCGCATCGCCAAAATGATTCCCAATGAACTCGGGATGACCCTCAAGGCGGCGTACGAGAAAAATCCCGAGTTGAAGCAGGCCATCGCCAATGAACCGGCGACGGAACAACTTTGGAGCTACGCCACGGTGCTCGAAGGGCTCACCCGCAACACCGGCATCCACGCGGCCGGCGTCGTGATCGGTGACCGTCCGCTTGACGAATACATCCCCCTCTGCCGCGGCAACGACAACGAAGTGGTCACCCAGTACGCCATGGGCCCGCTCACGGACCTCGGCATGCTGAAAATGGATTTTCTGGGCCTGAAAACCCTGACCGTGATCCAGGACACGGTCAACCTGATCCGGCAACGGCAACCCGAGTTTTCCCTGGACACCATTCCCCTGGAGGATGACGCGACTTTCCAGCTCCTTAACCGCGGTGAAACCATCGGCGTGTTTCAGCTGGAATCCGGCGGGATGGTGAGCCTGTGCAAGCAGTTCGACGTCAACAGCATCGACGACATCATCGCGCTCATCGCCTTGTACCGGCCGGGACCGATGGAACTCATCCCGGACTACATCAGGCGCAAAAAAGGCCTGACCAAGATCAAGTACGAGCACCCGTTGCTCCGGGACGTTTGTGCCGACACTTACGGCATCATGATCTACCAGGAACAGGTGCAGCGGGCCGCCAACGTCCTGGCCGGCTACTCGCTTGGGCAGGCGGACCTCCTTCGCCGTGCCATGGGCAAGAAGGACAAGGAGAAGATGGCCAAGGAACGGGTCAATTTCATCGAAGGTTGCAAACGGGTGAACGGCATCGAGGAAAAGAAGGCCAACGCCATTTTCGACCTGCTTGAGAAGTTCGCGGGGTACGGCTTCAATAAAAGCCATAGCGCCGCCTACGGGCTGATCAGTTACCGGACCGCTTACCTCAAAGCCAATTACCCGGTCGAATTCATGGCCGGCCTCCTCAGCAACGAGGTCAATAACACCGACAAAATCGCCGTGTTCGTCGCCGAATGCCAGCGGCTCGGCATCCGGATCCTTCCGCCCGACGTGAACCGGAGCCAGCTTAAGTTCGTACCCGAGTCAACTGCGGAACAACGCGGGATCAGGTACGGCCTCGCCGCGATCAAGAACATCGGGGAAGGAGCCATGGAGTCGGCAATCCGCGAACGCGCCCGGAACGGCGATTTCAAATCCCTCGAGGACTACTGCGCACGCCTCGATTCGCGTTCGGTCAACCGCAAGATCCTGGAAAACCTGATCCGTGCCGGCGCGTTCGACTTTACCGGCCTGGATCGCGCCGAGCTCTTCGCCCGGATCGATCAGGCCCTCGCGGCCGGCGCCTCCCTGCAAAGGGATAAGGCGAGCGGGCAGGTGTCGCTCTTCGGCGACTTCGAGCTCGCGCCGTCGCCGAAGCAAACCCGGGAAGTGGTCACCTACACCCCGTGGACCCTCGCGGAGAAACTCAGCTACGAAAGGGAGTTGCTCGGGTTCTATGTGACCGGCCACCCGCTCGATGCGTATCGCGACCTGGTCACCGGCGGCAAATACGTTACGATCAACGACCTTTCCAACCACGAGGACAAAAGCACCGTCCAGGTCGCAGGCACGATTTCGGCCGTCGAGAAAAAATTCACCAAGAAAGAAGGCAAACCGTTTGCCATCGTCTGTCTCGAGGATTTCAGCGGCCAGGTCGAGGTGATGGTCTGGGGCGAGGTTTATGCGAAGGCCGCCCGGCACATCGAAAAGGGCAGGATCGTGGCCGTTTCGGCAAAACTCGACCGGCGCGAGGAGAATGCCCGGCTCGTGGCCAATGACGTGGGCCCCATCACCCGCGGACAGCCCGTATCTGCATTGACCATCGACATCCCGTACGAGAAAGCCGATGAAGCCCGGTTAATGGCCCTGCGGCGTTTGATCCAGCAATTTCCCGGCACCCAACCGCTTTTTCTCAGGATTCGCCGCCTGGACGGCCAGGAACTTCGCCTTAAGGCCGATGCGGGCTTCGCGATCCGCGACGATGCTTCCTTCCGTGAAAAGCTGGCGGAATTGCTGGCTTGACCTCACGCGTTGCAAAGGCCCGTTTTCCTATTATTGTCCAGCCTCCCTTCTCCCTGGTTATGACCACGTTTAACCGAGAAATGAAAATTTTTTCAGGCCGGGCTCATCCTGAGCTCGCCCGAAAAATTTGCCACGCTGTGGGCGTATCGCTCGGCGATGCCACCGTCAGTTCGTTTCCGGATGGTGAAACCAAAGTCAAGATCAATGAGAACATTCGGGGCCGCGATATTTTCATCGTGCAGCCCACCTGCCCGCCGACCAATCAGAACCTGATGGAGCTGCTGATCCTGATCGATGCGTTCCGCCGGGCGAGCGCTTACCGGATCACCGCCGTTATCCCGTACTTCGGGTACGCGCGCCAGGATCGTAAGGACCAGCCCCGCGTTCCGATCACGGCGAAGCTGGTGGCCAACCTTTTGCATGCCGCCGGTGCCCAGCGGATTCTTACCCTGGACCTTCACGCCCAGCAAATTCAGGGGTTCTTCGACATTCCCGTCGATCACCTCTACGCCGCCCCGGTCCTGATCCGGTACATCCGGCAAAAGCAACTGGAGAACCTGGCCATCGTTTCACCCGACGTGGGCGGCCTGAAACTCGCCTCGGCGTACGCTGAAGCCCTGAATGCCACGCTGGCCATCGTTGGGAAACGCCGAAAAAGTCCCACCGAAACCGAGGCGCTGCACGTCATCGGTGATGTCCAGGATAAAATTGTGGTCATGGTGGACGACCTGACGGAAACCGCCGGAACGTTAACCAGCGCGGCGGCCCTCCTGAAAAAACACGGCGCAAAAGACATTTATGCGGGCGTCTCGCACGCGGTGTTGACCGGCATCGCGCACGAGCGCCTGAAAAATTCTGAGATCGTGGAACTCATCACCACCGACAGCACACCGGTCCAGGTCTCCGATGAATACCGGATGACCGTGCTGTCGATCGCTGAATTGCTGGGAGAAGGCATCCAGCGCATCTACTCGAACGAATCGGTCAGCTCGCTTTTCGAAATTAACGCTAGTTAGGGATCAGGATCATCATCAATCATGGCGCAACAAGTAAGATTAACCGTGCAGAAGCGAACCGAGATCGGTCGTAATGCAGTCAAGAAAGTCAAGGCGGCCGGTTTTGTGCCGGGCATCTTGTACGGGGCCAGGCAACAGCCGGTTCCCTTGAAGGTGGACGGCCGCGAGTTGAAGTCCGCTCTGGCCCATGCCGCCAGCGAGAACATCCTGGTCGAACTCGATTTCCGGGATGCCCAGGGCGATGGGCCCGCGCTCGCGCTGATTCAGGAAGTGCAGCATCACCCCCTGAAACGGGAGTTGGTCCACGTCGACTTCCAGGCGGTTTCGGCCACGGAAAAGGTTACGGCCGAAGTGCCGATTGAGGCGGTCGGCGAACCCGTCGGTGTGAAAACCCGGGGCGGCCTGCTCGAACACACCTTGCGCAGCCTTGAGGTCGAATGTTTGCCGAGGGATTTGCCCGCCAGCATCCGGGTGGACGTGTCCGGTCTCGACATCGGAAATTCGTTGCACGTCCGGGAACTGCCCCTGCCTGCCGGCGTAACGGCCGTGACGGATCCCGAGCTCACCGTGTTTTCTGTCCTTGAATCGCGCGTAGAACTAGAGGGCGCCGGCGCGGCCCCTACGGAAACGCCTGCCGCCCCCGAAGTCATCACCGCCAGGAAGGAAGACGAATCCAAGGAAGGGGCTGCCTCTTAAGGCGGCATGGCCGAAGTGCGGCTGGTGGCGGGGCTTGGCAATCCGGGACGCGAGTACGATCAGACCCGGCACAACGTCGGGTTCATGGTGCTCGATTACCTGGCGCAGCGTCACGGTCTCACCTACTCGTACTCGTCCCATTGGTCGTGCCAATGGTGCCGGTGGGACGACGCCTTGCTGGTCAAACCCCTTACGTACATGAACCGAAGCGGCGATAGTTTGAGCGCGGTCAGCCGGTACTATAAAATTGCGTCTGACGAAATGCTGGTGGTCGTCGATGACGTGGCCCTCCCCCTGGGAAGGCTCCGCCTGCGCGCAAGCGGCAGCGACGGCGGTCACAACGGCCTGCGCTCGATCAT
>JAFAUY010000032.1 GCA_019243005.1 Verrucomicrobiota bacterium
TACGTGCTCGATTGCTCGGGCCGGCATAGCCTGCTCGCCCATCGGTTTCAGCTGCGCGAAGCGTTTCCGGACCTGCGTAAGTTTTCGGTGTTTGCCTATTATGAGAACGTCGGCCGCCCGGAGGGCGAAGCCGGCACGCTTACCCGCCTGATCCGCACCGAAGACGGATGGATCTGGATGATCCCGCTGGTGGACGGAAAATGCAGCATCGGCGTCGTCATCGACATCGAACGGTTCCGGGCGGCGCGGCTCTCGCCGGAAGAGACCCTGGAGCGCACCCTTCGGGAACAGCCCGAGGTCAGCGTTTGGGTGCAAGCGGCGCGGCGTTACACCCCGGTTTACGCGGCTAGCGATTTTTCCTATCGGGTTAACCGTTTGGCCGGCGACCGCTGGTTGCTCGGGGGTGACGCCGCCGGGTTTATCGATCCGGTGTTCAGTAACGGAATCTACATGGCGATCTATTCCGGCGAAAAAGCCGGCGACGCCCTGGCCCTCGCGCTCCGGGAGCCGGGTAGCCGCCCGGCGGCCTTTCGGAACTATGAGACGGCCGTGCAGCGCCGGTTCGATTTTTACCTTCAGCTGGTCCGGGCGTGGTACACCCAGCCGTTCATTGAAATTTTCCTGCACCCGAAGGAAATGTTCGACCTGGTCCCGACCGTGAACAGCGCCCTCGGCGGCAACCCGGCGCGGAATTGGTCCTCACGCTGGCGCATGAAGTTTTTCTTTATGCTCGTCTACCTGCAGGGCAAGACCGGACGGCTCGTGCCGGGTCTCACCCTCAAACCGGCCATTTTACCTGGTTGAATCTGTTTCCGTGAGGATGTTACCCTGAAAGGAGGACAGGCCATGCGGCCGGAAACGCTAACCAGAATGATCGAAACGGACCGGACGGCCGTGCGTCTAAGCTTTGTAACCGATCGATGAAGAAGTATTTTGGCGGTAAGCACTACCTTGGCCTTTTCCTGGGCGTGATAAGCCTGGTTTTTCTGGCCGGCTGCCAGACCGGCCGTGAACTACCCGGACTTGGAAGCGAGGCCGCCACCCGCACCGGCCAGTTGCGTTACGCTACCCGGACGCGTTCCTTCATCGGTGACTTCATCCTGCGGACCGGACCCTCGGGCGATTACGACCTGGCGTTTTCGAAATCCGGCGTTCCCCTTTTGCAAATTCAGGTTCACGGTGACCGGCTCTCGGCCACCGGAAGTTTCGTCCGTGGCGGATGGAGCGGCTCGGCCTCGCACGCGCCCGGACCGCTCCGGACCTGGGCCGAATTGCACCAGGTCATCCCTTATTTCTATTCGACTCAAACCGAGGCGAGCCGGGCCAATGCCTGGCGCGCAAGCTTTGTACGGCCAGGGAGGCGCTTGCAATCCGCGCAAATCCGTTTTGCGCACGGCGAATCCCTGCTGTTTAACTTCGCGCAGTAACAGAGGTCACATGCATCCGATCGCACCTCAGACAGACCTCCCGGTTGAAGTCAATGAATTGGCGTTGCCCCGCAACGCCTGGTACTCGCCGGTCTGGTTCGAGGTGGCGAGCCGGCTCATCCAGGGAATGCCACGGTGCGTGACCCGCTCGTTTTCTGCCGGCGTTGGCCGGCTTGGTTACGCCTTCTGCCATTCCCGCCGACGAGCCGTGCTGCAGAACCTCGAACCGCTTATCCCTGACCCCGCGCAGCGTGACCTGGCCTGCCGTCACTGCTTCCGTAACTTCCTGCGCATGCTTCATGATTTCTGCGATTGCGCGGCCGGCGGAACCCCCCGGGTCAACGCCCTGATGGTCGAACGCCGTGGATTCGAAGCCCTGGCGGCCGCGCGCGCCCGCGGGTGCGGCACCCTTTTAATCACGGGACACCTGGGGGCCTGGGAACTCGGCGGCATGCTGCTGGCCGGAGACGGATTCCCGATGAACATCGTCACCTTGGAAGAGCCTACCGAGAAATTGAACCGCTGGCGCCAGCAATTCCGGAACAAATTCGGGATCAAGACCATCACCGTAGGTTCGGACAAATTTGCCTTTGTGGAGATCATCCAGGCGCTCAAGAAGAACGAGCTCGTCGCCATGCTGGTCGATCGTCCTTACCTGCGGAGCGGGGTCCCGGTCCGGTTTTTCGGACGTCAAACCTTGTTTTCGGCGGCCGCCGCCACCATCTGGCAGCACACCGGGGCGGCCATCGTTCCGGCTTTCGTCCTGGAGCTGTCGCCCGGCCGGTATGGTTGTTACGCCTATCCGGCCGTCGAAATGCGCGGGCAAACCACCCTCCAGGAAAACACCCAGGAGATCGCCACGGTTTTCCAGGGCATCTTCCGCCGGTACCCGGAACAATGGTTCAATTTTGTGCCGGTATGGCAGTTTCAGGCGTAGTCATTTTATGAGAAGTAAATTTATCTTAGGCTTCATCGCATCCGCCTGTCTCGCCGGCACCGCCTTCGCGGCGCCGATGGCCCCTGGGGAAATTCAGGATCTCCTCAACCGGCTCCAGGCGATGCACGAATCGAGCAACTCGTTGCAGGCCAACTTTCGCGAGGAACGGCACATGTCCATGTTGAAAGAGCCGGTGGTCAGCCAGGGGAAAATTTGGTTCACGATCCCCGACAAAATCCGCCGTGATATCGGCGGCAATACCCCGAGCACCACCGTCATCAACGGGCGGAAGATGGTCATCTTTTACCCCAAGTTTAAGGAGGAAGAGGTCTATGACCTCGATAAACGGCCCATGCTCAAGGATTCCCTGCAGGCGTTGACCGCCGGCCTCAACTTCCGGCAGGTCTCAACCTACTACAACGTCGAGGGTTCAAAGGAAGGCGACGAATACCGGATCGTCCTGACGCCTAAAACCGCGGCGATCCGCAAGGTCGTCAAGGCCGTCACCTTGACCCTGGACCGGAACCTCAACCCGCAGCACGTGCTTTTCGAGAGCGCCCGGGGCGAGCGGGTCGACATCAGCTACAGCGACGTCCGGCGTGAGGCGGTTCCGGAATCGACGTACCAGTTCAGTGCGCCGCCGGGCACCAACGTCACCACCCCCCTTGGCAGTTGACAACGCCCCCGTTTCCGGGGATTTATTCGGTCCGGCCACACAATTGCCTCGTGGTGTAACGGTAGCACAAGTGACTCTGGATCACTTTGTCATGGTTCGAATCCATGCGAGGCAGCTCATTCGGGATGAGGCACTTACGCAAGATCATGCGGATCGATGGGGAGGCCGTTGAGCCACTTTTTGTGTTCTGATTTGAGGTAACAGAACCGTTTCGTCTCATCAACGGAGGGGCTTTTTCGACAGCGGGATACTCCGGGCGGCTTT
>JAFAUY010000033.1 GCA_019243005.1 Verrucomicrobiota bacterium
TAGGTGAGGTCACTCGCCAAGCTATGCAGGTCGTTGGAAGACTTGACCGGCAGCTACGTGGTTCCGATGTGTTTGGTTGGTGGGCTGATGTTGCTCTCAGCCGTGTTGATGGTCGGGATCAGCACGCAAGCCAGGCCGCTTCGGACGAGTGCGATCAAAGCATAGGACGACTGACGACTCAGAACACAAAGTTTGAATCGGGTTCGAAAAGGCAACCCAAGCCATGCAAACCACGGTCCAATCGTGCACTTACTTGTCGGTGGCGGAGCCTTTCTTTTCCGCATTTGACGCGGGTGCGGATGAACCGGCCGGGAGCCTGGAGTCTCCGGCGTCCCGCATTGATTCATTTCAGGGAAAGCCCAGGGTTTTTGTCCTCAGCGACATCGGTAACGAACCGGATGACCAGATGTCGCTCACGCGATTTTTATTGTATTCGAATGAGTTCGACGTCGAGGGACTCGTCGCAACCACCTCAACGTGGCAGCCGTCGATCGCAAAGACCCGAGACCGCTCTACGTGACGATCTGGGGAGGTGCGAATGCCCTGGCGGAGGCGTTATGGCAGGTACGAGCGACCCGCTCACCGGAAGAGGTCAAAGCCTTTGTAGCGCAGTTACGGGTTTACTCCATTTCCGACCAGGATGATGCCGGTCCGTGGATGCGTCGAGAGTTTCCCGATCTTTTTTACATCGTGAGCCCCTCAACGCCGGACGGCGAACAGTACGGCTCAGCAACGTGGACGGGAATCGGTGGCGATAAATATTACCGCAATGCCCCTGGGGCGGACTTTACCACGGTATCTAATACGTGGCTGGATCAGCACGTGAGGAGCAAAGGGTTTTTAGGGGAAACCTACCCCCGATACCTTTTCATCATGGAAGGGGACACGCCCTCGTTTCTGGGCCTTATCAATAATGGCCTGGCGAGCTATCGAAATCCTGGTTGGGGCGGATGGGGAGGACGCTACATTATCCGTCAACCATTTGGAGAGTCGCGTCCGATCTGGACCCAGGGCGGGGACTCTTTCCCAGGAAGCCCCAATTCAAGGGACACCGTCGCCGGCGTCGACGGGAAACGCTATACCTCCGATCAGGCGACCATTTGGCGTTGGCGCAAAGCTTTTCAGCATGACTTTGTGGCCCGGATGGACTGGACGCTGAAGGAATTTGAGGACGCCAACCATAACCCGGTCGCCGTCGTGAATGGCATTTCAGGTAAAGAACCGGTCTTCATCAATGCAAAAATCGGCACACCGGTAACGCTTAGTGCCGCCGGAACGAGCGACCCGGACGGCCACCAGGTAAAGTACACGTGGTTCTACTACCCAGAGGCGGCTTCCGCGGTATCCAAGCCGGCCAGGCCGGAGGACGTCATCGGCCGTCGTGGTGAAGATGAGCTGGAGGTGATGCCCAAAGTGAAGATCAAAGGGAGCGATGCAGAAACGGCAACGGTGATACCCCAATCCGCAGGAACCGCGCACGTTATCCTTGTGGTGGAGGACGATGGAGAGCCGAGCCTAACTTCTTACCGAAGGATCATCCTGAAGATCGGAGGTTCACTGCCGGACTTGCCCTTTCCAGGTTTGTAATCACCGCGGCAATTGGGTAGGATTCGAGAATGTCCTCCGAAGCGCAGCATTATTACGAAGTTATTCTTGACGAGCCCTCTGTTTATTGGGTCGAAGAGTTGGCGGGCCGAGATCCCGGATCAGCGGGAGAAGTGCCGAGATCAGGGCGTGAAATTCAGGTTATCGTGGGTAGCCCCTCGAAGGTGGCGGATGCCACCGTCGTTCAGTTCGCCAAGGAGCTGACAAAACCCCTTCGGCTGGGTCGGGGCTGGAGGGACGTTAACGCGACCGTCCAACCTCTGCAGTCCCACGATTTGCCTCCCCTTGGGATACCGTCGCATACCGAAGGCAACCTTGCCGCCTGGATTGTTGAATAGCCGCCCCGCGCAGGGCAATATGAACGCTGAGCAACGTAACCCCGGGCCGGGTGAGCCAAACGCGGCATTGGAATCGGCCGATTACCGTCACCAGGCGCAGAAGCTTGCCTTTGAAAATAAAATGCTGCGCGCGGTGCTCGATTCCATGCCGGACAATGTCTCCATTAAAGACCGGCAAGGGCGCTATCTTTTCGACAACAGCTCGCACTGCCGGTTCCTCGGCGCAACGAATACCGTGGAGGTGGTCGGTAAGACGGTCTTCGATTTCCTCCCGGCTGCAATCGCGGCAAAATTTCATGCCGAAGACCTTCAGGTCTTGCGCTCAGGAGTCGTGGTTCAGTCGGTGGACGAGACCGTGGACGGCGCGGGAAACAAGGTCTGGATGCAGGTTACGAAGATGCCCCTGCGCGATGGCATGGGCGAGCTGATCGGCTTGGTGTCTACGACGCGCGACATCACGGCGCGCAAGGCGGCCGAGGAGCAGTTGGCCCACTATGCGGAGCAGTTGCGTCAGAAAAATGCACAGTTGGAAGAAGACTTGGCGACGGCGCGCGAACTGCAGAACGCGTTCCTGCCGCAGCAATATCCCCGATTCCCGAGTTCGGCGGCGCCTGGGGCGAGCGCGCTGCGGTTCCACCATTTCTTTCGTGCTTCCTCCGGAGTGGGTGGCGACTTTTTCGACGTCTTTCAGCTCTCTGACTCCGTGGCGGGCGTGTTCATTTGCGACGTGATGGGGCATGGCGTGCGCGCCGCATTGGTCGCCGCCATCGTGCGGGCGCTCGTGGAGGATTTGCGTCCCCGCGCGACCGAACCGGCCAGGTTCCTTCAAGCGCTAAACCGGGGCCTTTCCCACATCCTGAAACACACCCGGCTGACGATGTTTGTCTCGGCCTGCTACCTGATGGCCGACATCGGCCGAGGCGAACTGCATTACGCCAACGCGGGGCATCCGGCCCCGCTCTGCGTGCACCGTGCACGGCGAAACGCGGAGCGGCTCCCGTTTTCTGGATCGAAGCCCGACCCGGTGCTCGGGATCTTTGAGGACGCACCCTACCACAGCTCGTGCTGCGAGCTGAGCGCGGGCGACACCTTGCTGCTCTTTACCGACGGGTTGTTTGAGGTCGAAGGGAGCGATGCGCAATATTACGATCCATCCCGGTTGCTGAGAGCCGTAAATGAACGAGCCGGGCTTTGCGCTGCCGAACTTTGCCAACAGTTGGTCGACGAAGTTCAGCACTTCGCAGCAACCAAAGACTTCGCGGATGATGTTTGCCTGATCGCGATGGAAATCGATCATTTAATAAAAGGTTGAGGCCGTTTACAGCCGGTCGCAGAGCGTTGGTGACCTCACTTGAAGGGCAATGGAAAAAATACGGGATGCAGGGTCAGATGGGGGTTGCTGGCTTGAACCTGGAAGATGAACGTACGGCCGAGCCTCCCGTGGGCAACCATCCCTTGACCAGCCGGATCGCGATCCGGCTCAACGGCCGGGTCAGGCAACCGGCTTTCAGCCGCCCTACCTGGGTTTGGCGGCCCACTACGGCTTTGGACCACTTCGATGATCATCGAGGTACCGTTTGTGCACGCTACCCCGGTTTGCACGGCGGTTGGGCTGGTCTTTGCCCCAGCGGGGCAGTCCCAGGGACGATCGAGAGTGGCCAGGGACTTGTAGTCCTAAGCTTTACGCACAATTTTTCTCAAGGCCCGCGCGAGGGGAACCGTCTTTGCCCCGGAGGAGCAGCCGTAGAGGGGCCCGGCAATTCAGCGCTCAGCATTCTCCACCGTTGGGCGCCGAGTGCCGGTCTTTGCCCCGGAGGGGCAGCCGGAAAGTAGCCCGGTACTTTAGTGCCGGGTGGGGGCTCTTTAACCTGGAACGGGCCTTTAAAAA
>JAFAUY010000367.1 GCA_019243005.1 Verrucomicrobiota bacterium
GGTCGGGCCGCCGTTGCCCAATTGGAGGGTCGAGCCGGAGGCGATGGTGGTGCCCCCCGCGTAGGGGTTGTTCGCCGTGAGGACCGTCGTGCCGGTCCCAAGCTGGGCAACGCTTCCCGGCCCGCTGATGACCCCGCCAAAGGTGGAAACGTCGCTCCGGTCAAACGCCAGGCTTCCGTTGTCGAGGATGTTGCCGGCCACGCTGCCGCTGGTGCCCCTGTTGCCCAGTTGGAGCGTGCCGGCGTTGATCGCCGTACCGCCCGTGTAGGTGTTGGCGCCCGTCAGCGTCAGCGTTCCCGTACCGATTTTCGTCAGCGAACCGCCCGTGCCGCCGCTTACCCCGCCATCCTGGATGACGCCCGAGACGGTGGTGCTAAAATCATTGCCGCCCACGGTCAGCGTCTTGCCGCCGAGGAAATAATCGCCGTTGCCTTCAATCGACCCGATCCCCATGCCGGCGCTCGCCAAGCCGCTGATGTCGAACCGCCCGTTCCCGTTGGTGATCGCGGCGTTGCCGGCCGTCGCGGTGTTAGAAAGATCCAGGCTGCCGTTGGTGTTGGTGGTGATGGCCTGCGTGTTTCCCGAATTATTCACGATTCCCGTACCCTCCAGAGTGAGCGCGTTTCCGTTGGTGTTGATGGTGAACGCGCTCGCCCCAGGGTTGAACGTGATAGAGTTGATGGTGACGTCTGCCGAGAGTGACAGCGAGGTCTGCGTGGAGCTGTTGAAAGTGGCCGTGTCACCGGGATTGACCGGAGCGAACGGGAAGGTAGACCAGTTCGTGATGGTGTTCCAGTCGCCGGAGCCCGGAGTAGCCAGCCAGACGCCATCCACCGCGAGCGCCGGGATAGACGTCGCAACGAACAGCGTAAGCCCGGCGATCAGCACGGGTTGAAGGGCCGAGCATGCCCTGAAGATTTCTCCGGGATCCGGTGGTGACCTGGCTAGGTTGTGTTTTCATGAGCACGGCATGCACGGCTGGCTGAGGGTTGGATAGGGCGTCTGGAAATATCCCTGCGTTAGTGGTGCGATGGCACGAGGTGTGAGAGGAGTTTTGAGGGCTAACGTAAGGGTGCAACTACACACGGGCGGCCGTGCACGGGAGACAAACCGGAAACGCCCACCTTAAAGGGAAGCTCAAATGCAAGCGCCCCAGGTAGTTTCGCACGACCATGCCGAAACCGCACGGCGGCCACCAAGAAGAATATCAGGGTTAATGGCCGGCGCCGATCACCTCAAACACGCCCGGCTGACAAGAACTCTGCATCGTTTAGAAAGTGTGTGAGAGCCGAGAGATTTTGCCATGGATCATCCCTTGCCTCTCACACACTTTCTTAGAGTTAGTCGCCTTAAGCCGGCTGACCGACTGCGCCTTCGAGTTCACGCGGTTTTGCGGGACCCTTGATCACGACCGGCTTGGTCTCAAGGTCCGGCCGCTTGCGCCTGGCGACCTGGTCGAGAAAATAGGCCTGCACGTCAAACCGCTCCGCATGCGGCTCGACGTTGCGCTCATAGGTGAGGCCTTTGCCTTGTTGCTGCCGGGCCTTCACGTTATCGCGCCAATACGCTTCCAGGATTTGCTCGACCTGTTCTTTCAGGGCCGGTTCGTCCACCGGGAAGCAAGTCTCGACCCGCCGGAAGAAGTTGCGCGGCATCCAGTCGGCGCTCGACAGGTAGATCTCGGGCTGGCCCCCATTTTCAAAACGGAACACCCGGCTGTGCTCCAGGAATCGGCCCACGATGCTGCGCACCGTGATCCGTTCACTTTTCCCCGGGAGTCGGCTTCGCAGACAACACATGCCGCGGACCAGCAGCCTGATGTCTACCCCGGCCTGAGAAGCGGAGAATAAAGCCTCAATCACCTCCGGATCGACCAGGGCGTTAACCTTCGCATAGATCCCCGCCGGTTTGCCGGCTTTGGCGTGTTCGGCTTCACGCTCGATCATCGCGATCACGAAATCGTGCAGGGCGTTGGGAGCCGCTTTCATTTTGGTCAGTTGCGGAAAGACCGATACGCCCGTCAGCCAGTTGAACAACTCCGCACAGTCATCCGTCAGAATCGGGTCACAGGTCAACACGCCAAGATCGGTGTAGAGGTTGGCCGTCGACGGGTGGTAATTGCCGGTCCCGAGGTGGAGGTAACGCCGGATGCCGTCTTCTTCCTTTCTTACCACCAACGCCAGCTTCGCATGCGTTTTCAGGCCCACGATGCCGAACACGACGTGGACGCCGGCTTCCTGCAACGTGCGTGCCCACTTGATGTTGGCCGCCTCGTCGAACCTTGCCTTGAGTTCAATGACGACCGTAACCTGTTTGCCGGCCTGCGCAGCCTCCGCCAGGGCGGTAACGATCGGTGAATCACCACTGGTACGGTAAAGGGTTTGCTTGATCGCCAGGACGTTCGGGTCTTCCGCCGCCTGTTCGATGAAGTCAAGCACGTTGTAAAAACTATCAAAGGGATGGTGCAGCAAAAGGGAGTGCCGGCGAATCTGCGCAAAAATATCTTCGTGATCGCCCGTGCCGGTGACGATTCGGGGCACGAACGGCTTGAATTTAAGTTCCGGCCGGTCCATCGCGCTGATGATGGGCATGAGCCGCAGGAAATTGATCGGACCGTCAACCTGGTACAGGTCGGCGTTGGTCAGGCCAAAGGTTTGCAGCAGTTGGCCGGCGATGTGCTCGGGACAATCACTCTGAACTTCCAGCCGGACCGCATCGCCGCGGCTGCGCTTGCGCAACTCGGTCTCGATCGCCTTTAGCAGATTGGCGACTTCCTCTTCATCCAGATAGAGATCGCTGTTGCGCGTCACCCGGAACGGGTAAGCGCCTCGCACGGTGACCCCATGGAAAAGGGAGTGCACGTGGGCCTGAATGAGGTTGCCGATGAAAATGTAGCGGTAGATGCCGCTCTCGCCGGCGCGATACGGAAGGAGCCGGGGTAGAATCCGCGGGACCTGAACCACGGCAAGATTGGTACTGAGCTCTTTGCCCTCCAGTTCGACGGCGACGTTCAGGCTCTTGTTGAGCAACTGCGGGAACGGGTGCACCGGATCGACCGCCAACGGGGTCAGCACCGGGTAGACCGAGGTCTGGAAATAGCGCGTGTAATACTGTTTTTCCTCGGCGGTCAATTCGTCCCAATACAGAAAGAAGATGTTTTGTTTTTCCAGCGCCGGCACCAGGTCGTCGTTCCAGAGCCGGTATTGGTCCGCAACCATTTTTCGAACCCGCTGCGCGATGGCGCCGAGCGCCTCGTTGGGGCTCATGCAATCCGGGCCGGTCTGGCTGATGTTGCTCAGCTGTTGCTGCCGGATGCCGGCCACCCGGATTTCAAAAAATTCGTCCAGGTTGGAGCTGACGATGCAAAGGAATTTCAACCGCTCCAGCAAAGGGTTTGAGGTGTCCTGGGCTTCCTCCAGCACGCGCTGGTTGAACTCAAGCCAGCTCAGGTCGCGGTTGATGTAATGCTGAGGGTCACACGCGGTAGAAACCGGCTCCTGCGACCTGGCTTTCTTTTTTGAGTGGTGAAGTTTGCGTCGTTGCGGTGACATGATGCTCCGATCTCCTCTCCTCCAGCCGGGCCCCTGTGATCAGGCCCTTTCTGCCGGTTCAGCACAACCATAATACCCTTTGCCGGCGAGTCCTGCAGCCGCAATCTCGGCCTCCGCAGGCAAAAACGCCCGGCAAAGCTGGTTCCCGGGCGTTTGCCGAAACCGACGTGCTGGCAACCTGCCGCCGACGCGGCCAGCCGTCACGGCTGGCCGACCAGCCGGCCGGCTCAGTCCCGTCTGCCACCGCCGATGAGCGGCAACAAGTAATAAATCAGGTAAGCGAGCGACGTGATAAAGGCCGCGACATAGGTTAATGCCGCCGCGTCGAGCACCCGGCTGACCGCCGCCGCTTCCCCGCTCCCATGGATGAACCCCATATCGCGCAGCACGCGTTTGGCGCGGGCGGAGGCATCGAATTCCACCGGCAGGGTGATCAGATTAAACAGCATGATCAACCCCCACGCCACGCAGAGGATCAGCAGCATCGGCCGGAGTAAGCCGGTCAGGATCCCGAATACCGGGAGGATGGCGACGGCCATATTGGCAAAACCGACCATGCTCACCGACGCCATGCGCCAGTTCAGCGGCGCGTAAGCCGCTTTGTGCTGCAACGCGTGGCCGCATTCGTGGGCGGCGACACCAAGGGCGGCCGCGGAGGCGCCGTGGAAATTCTGGCTCGAAAGCACCAGCTGCTTATGAAGGGGGTCGTAGTGGTCGCCCATGGGCTGGTTGGTTTCGGAAATTTGCACGTTGTAAATGCCGGCCGCCGCCAGGATGCGGTAGGCGACTTCCGCCCCCGTGAGGCCGGAGGAAGCGGGCACCTGGCTGTACCTGGCGTAGGCAGCCCGCACCCTCCAGGTCGCCCACAAGGAGATGGCGAGCGTCCCGAAGAAGAGGAGATAGCTAAGACCTATCATTTGGCTCAAGGTAGCTCAAGGGCGGGGCAAAAGCAAAGGGGGCGCGGCTTCGATCAGAATTGACATTCATTTCTGATAAGGCGGCGGGCGCTCGCCGGCGCGCCTTCGTCCGGGTCTGGTCCCAGGAAAACGGGTACCCGGAACCATTTTGCGGGCGGCCGGCCGCGGCCCGTGGTCGCGGCGGCGGGCGGCGGCGCCCCGAATATTTGCTTTCGCCGAGGCGGCGCGGGCGTTAACAGTGTCAGCATGGTCGGTCTGTTTGCGCAGTACGAGGAAGGTCCATTTTTCGATGAGATGTTTGCGGCGGGCGGCGGCGTTCGCAGCCATTACCAGCGTCTCTACAACCGTTTCACCGAAATGAGTGCCGAAGACGTCAGGCGGAAACACCTGGTCGCAGAGCGCGCGTTTCTAACGCAGGGGGTTACGTTCACGGTGTATAACGACCAGGAGGGGACGGAGCGGATTTTCCCGTTCGACCTGATCCCGAGAATCATCCCGGCGGCCGAATGGGAGCTGATCGAGCGCGGACTTACCCAGCGGATCACGGCACTTAACTTGTTTCTGCGCGATATCTATCACGAGCAGAAGATTATCGCGGACAAAGTGATCCCCGCGGAAATTGTGCGGAGCGCAGTCCATTTCCGGCCGGAGATGGTGGGGTTTTCGGTACCAAAAGACGTCTACATCCACATCTGCGGAACGGACCTCGTCCGTGATGGCGAGGGTCGCTACCTGGTGTTGGAAGACAACGGGCGCTGTCCGTCCGGCGCTTCTTACCTTCTGCAAAACCGGCAGGCGATGAAGCGGGTGTTTCCCAACCTTTTTGCCCGGTACCTGGTCCGTCCCGTCGACACCTACAGCTCGGACCTGCTTGACCTTCTTCGTCACGTGGCCCCGGCCGGGGTAAACGATCCGGCCGTCGTGCTGCTCACGCCGGGCATTTATAATTCCGCGTATTTTGAGCATTCCTTTCTGGCCCGGAGCATGGGGATTGAGATCGTGGTTGGCGCCGACCTGGTCGTGCAGGATGATCGAGTTTGGATGAAAACGACGTCCGGCCTGAAGAGGGTGGACGTGATCTACCGCCGGATCGATG
Source organism: Verrucomicrobiota bacterium (assembly GCA_019243005.1). Lineage (GTDB taxonomy): Bacteria > Verrucomicrobiota > Verrucomicrobiia > Chthoniobacterales > JAFAMB01 > JAFBAP01. Next base: position 5,565 of record JAFAUY010000367.1, read on the forward strand.
ACGACTTTCTGGATCCGAAGGTATTCCGCAAGGAATCGGTCCTGGGGGTGCCGGGCATCGTCGACGTTTACCGCAAGGGCCACGTCAGCCTGGCAAATGCCATTGGCACCGGTGTGGCTGATGACAAGGTGGTGTATTACTTCGTGCCGGCCATGATCCGGTACTATCTGGGCCAGGACCCGATCCTGCCTAACGTCGAGACTTACCTTACGTATTTTGACAAAGACCGGGCTTACGTTCTCGAACACCTCGACCAATTAGTCGTCAAGTCGGCTAACGAGAGCGGCGGCTACGGGATGCTGATGGGACCGCAGGCATCGGCCGAAGAGCGGGAGCGTTTTGCCAAAGCGCTCCGGCAGAACCCGCGCAATTACGTGGCTCAGCCCGTGGTGAGCCTCTCCCGGGCGCCCTCCATGTGCGAAGGCCGGATTGAGGGCCGCCACATTGATCTGCGGCCGTACATCCTTTACGGCGACAAGATCAGCATCGTCCCGGGCGGGCTTACCCGCGTTGCCCTGCGGAAAGGTTCCCTGGTGGTGAACTCTTCGCAGGGTGGCGGCAGCAAGGACACCTGGGTGCTCCACGAGTGACCGCACGGCCGCCGGCTTCCCGAGACCACGACCATTTTTTTGAAATCCATTTACTTACCTCACCCATGCTTTCCCGAGTCGCCGACGCACTCTACTGGCTCAGCCGCTACGTCGAACGAGCCGAAAACAACGCGCGCATGCTGGACGTCAATGTCCAGCTCATGCCCGATGCGCAGATGCTCAACCACGTGAACATCCATCAGCATTGGGAATCGATCATTTCTTCTCTGGAAGACACCAAATTGTTCGAAGGGCTTTACACCGGGATCAGCGGCGAGGCGGTGGTGGATTTTGTCAGTTTCGAGCGGCGCAATCACAACTCGATTTATTCGTGCTTTACCCATGCCCGTGAGAACGCCCGCACGGTGCGCGAACAGATTTCGACCGAGATGTGGGAACAGCTGAACCGGATGTTTCTCCGTTTCCGCTCCGGGGAGGCCGAAGGGCTTTTTCGCTCCAGCAGCTACGATTTCTTCAAATGGGTGGTGGAAGGTTGCCAACTATTCAACGGCACGACTGACGCCACCATGTCGCATGACGAAGGCTGGGACTTTATTCAGGCAGGCAAATTCCTGGAGCGGGCCGACCGGACCTCGCGTATCCTGGACATCAAGTACCACATCCTGTTGCCGAGCGGGGAGCGGGTGGGCGGAAATGTAGACCTGATCCAGTGGATGGCGGTCCTGAAATCGTGCAGCGCGCTGGAACCTTACCGCAGGCATTACCGTGACCTCGTGGCGCCTTGGAAGGTGGCGGAATTTCTCATCAAGGACCAGAACTTTCCGCGCTCGATCTGGTTTTGCGTCGACCGCCTCGACCAGTCGCTGCACCGGATCACCGGCATCGATCGCGCCGATCACCTCTACAAGGTCGAAGCGGAACGGCTCTCGGGTAAACTGCTGGCCGACCTGTCGTTCATCACCATCGGCGATGTCCTGCAGACGGGGCTGCACGAATACCTGGACACGATCCAGTTGCGGCTGGGCGAAATCAGCCACGCCATCTACAAAGGTTTTTGCGAATGGCTGGAAACGCCGGCGGCCAGCAGCGCGGCGGACGCCGCCTAAAATGCCACAAATGAGGGGAGGTGATGAGTGCGGGTGCCGGGTGTCGGGTGTCGAGATCGGCGGTCGGAGCCGGCGAGCGGAATGCTGCGGACGAAGAAGCCTAATCTGTGTCAATCTGAATAATGCGTAGGATCTGTGGATATTTTTCTCTTCTGCGTACTCTGCAGATGATCTCTCTTCATTGGTGGCATTCTTCCGCTGGTGGCATTTTTCCTACCAGAACCACCAGTGCCGTTTAGGAGGCTCGGTGCGGCGATGCGCGACCCGGGTGACCCGGCTTGACCTGACGGTAGTCCGGCGACGGTGGGACGTGGGGCCAGCCGGATGCTCAGCGGGACTGGGGGTAGGCGCGGCGACCAGAGGCTCGGCCGAATTGGTGTTATCGACGGCCGGCACGGCCCACAGCCAGATCTCGCCGGTATCACCCACGGCGGCAAGGTACTTGCCATCCGGTGAGAAACGTACTGACCAGACCGGGCGGGTGCTGTCCAGCAACTGGATTTTATAGTCCATCCTGGGATAGGGCACGAGGTTAACGTCGCCGTCTTCACCGCACGTGCACAACCAGTTCTGCTCCGGAGACCATGCCACCCGGCGTGCTCCGGCGACGCCGCTTCCGTGCACCTGAACGGAAGCGAGTTTGCGCCCGGAATCGGCCTGCCACACCACGAGGCGGCCGTCCTGGTGCGTGGTGGCAACCAGACGCCCATCGGGAGAGTAAGCCGCCCCGTTTACTTCATCCTGGCCGTACCCGAACGGGGCCTTATACCCGGACGGTATGTCTTTCTCTTTCCAACGGATCTGGGACTGAGATACGTCGATGGCGGCCAGGTTAGATCCGTCCTGTCCGGTCGAAACCACGACAAAGCCACCCTTGGGAGACCAATCCAGGGCCAGCCCGTTTCCGTCCAGCTGAATCGAAGCCAGTTGCGTACCCGAGCGATCCCAGAGCTTTACCAGGCCCGACTCGTCGACGGCCGCGAGGACGCTACCCATCCGGGGTTCCCACGCGAGATCCAAAACCCACGCCCCCTGGTTCAAATGCCGAACCGTTTTTCCATCAACCCATAAGCGAATCACCCCGTCCCTGCCCCCGGATGCGAGCGTAACGCCGTCCGGGGACCACGCCAGGCCGGAAACTTCGCCCTGGTCGACGTGCAACTGCGCTTGTTCGAAGAAATCCGGGCAGCGATACAGCCAGATCGTGTTACGGCCTCCGGCTGCCAAGGTGTGTCCGTCCGGAGTCCAGGCAACGCTGTACAACGCTACATCCAGTCTGCGCGTCCAGACCGGAACAATCGGTTCCTGATGTTCGGGCAGGGTGAGCAACTCATCCTCAACGCAAAGACCCGTTTCAGCACCGCTAAGAATTAACAAACACCCTACCCAGCAACAAAGAAGCTTATGAGGAGGGGTCATCATGGACACAAGTATGGTAAAACGGCATGCGGGATGCAACCTGACTACGCGTTCTCCAAACCGGCGGTTTTGTGCAGGGCACACTCAGAGTCTACCCCGATCCTCTTCGTCCAACGACCAGCGTCTCAAGGCACCCCGACTGCCGGGCCGCGCTAGCCGGCGCATACGTCCCCGGGGTTCCGAGGTAAAAGCCCTCGGTGCATCTCACCGGCCCTCCAGGAGGCCGCTAAAGGGCGGGAGCGACGGCGTGAAGCACTGCAACTGTCGTATACCTTCTAGATTTCGTACTCGGC
>JAFAUY010000002.1 GCA_019243005.1 Verrucomicrobiota bacterium
CCCGGCCCCGCGGGCTCCGGCCGAGTACCGTTTCCGTCACCGCGATGGCACCTGGCGGGTGTTGCAGTCCATCGGCCGGCGAATGGCGCCGGCCGAAAATGGTGAAGGCTTGATCGTGGTCAACTCGCGTGACGTCACGATCCAGAAACAGCTGGAAACGCAGCTGCGCCAGGCTCAAAAAATGGAGATTGTCGGCCAGCTGGCCGGGGGCGTGGCCCACGACTTCAACAACCTGCTGTTGGTTATCTCGGGCCATCGCGAATTGCTTGAGCAAGCCTACGCTCACTCGGAAGATCTTCGGGAGTCCCTGGCCGAAATCGGTCGGGCGGTCGAACGCGCCGCGGCGTTGAACCGGCAGCTGCTTGCTTTCAGCCGCCGACAGGTACTCGAACCCAAGGTACTGGATCTGAATGGGGTGGTCACCACCGCCGGGAAGATGCTGCGGCGGCTGATCGGCGCGGACGTGAAGCTCATCACCAACCTGCAGCCTGGTTTGAATCCGGTCCGAGCTGACCCGGTCCAGCTTGACCAGGTTATCCTCAATCTCGCGCTGAACGCCCGGGACGCGATGCCCCAGGGCGGTATGCTGCAGCTGGAAACCTGCGAGCTCGAGCTGGACCGGATTCCCGCCAGCTGCATTCCGGGCGAACCCGACTCCCCGTTCGGTGGCCGCTACGTGCGGTTGGCCGTCAGTGACACCGGGACCGGTATGACGCCGGAGGTGCAAGCACGAATTTTTGAACCCTTTTTCACGACGAAAGCCGAAGGGAAAGGCACCGGCCTCGGCTTGAGTGTGGTGCACGGAATCGTTCAACAGAGCGGGGGCTACCTTGAGGTGGTAAGCCGGCTCGGTCACGGCACGACCTTCAGCGTTTACCTCCCGGCCGTGCGCGGGCCGGCGGTGGTCCGGGCGGCAAGTGCCCCCGGCAGACTTGCGACGGGCCGAGGCGAAACGGTGCTGCTGGCCGAAGATGAGGATCCCGTACGAGCCGTCACGGCCCAGTTGCTGGAGGCGCTTGGTTACCGGGTCCTCCAGGCATCGAGTGGTGCAGACGCCTTGCGCCTGGCCGAGACCAGCCGGGAAAAGATTCATTTATTGCTGGCCGATGTGGTAATGCCGGGTTTGAGCGGGCGACAACTGGCCGAGACCCTCAAATCCCGCAATCCAGGCCTGAAGGTGCTTTTTCAGAGCGGCTACACGGATGATGCGGTCATTCGTTGCGGCATCCGCCAGGCCGAAGTTGCTGTTCTCCAAAAACCGTTCACGGTCGATGTCCTGGCCGAAAAGCTCCGGGAAGTCTTGGACAGTGGAATGCCACCAATGCCACCAGCGGAAAAATGCCACCAATGAAGAGGGACCGATGCCAACGTGAGGTGTCCGTCCTCTTTACCGATTTGCGAGTGAGTTGAGCTGTTTTTGCCGCGGCGGGCAAAAACGGCTCAATTATCCTAAGAATGGGTTTAAATCGGTGTCATCTGGGTAATCGGTGGATCTCTTTAATCCTTGGATTCTGCATTCTCTGCGTGTTCTGCGGATCCGCCGCGCGCGGTGTTCTCGCATGCCACCGCGTGAAGGTGTGCGGCGGATAATCGTCCGCAGTGTCCTGGCACGGCACCCTCTGCGGGCAGGGCGGGTGGCGGATAGTCGTCCTTCATCCGCCGTGGTCGCCGTGGTCCGGCGCGGCGCCGTGTGATTGTCTGCGCTGTGGCCGCCGTGTGGCTGCGGCGAGTGCATGGATCCGGCTTTCCGGAAGCTGCTCGGTTTTAATGAGGTTGGGTGTCGCCTCGAAGCTCGCGGCTTCGCCGTCCGCTACCAGACAGAACTGGCCGACGCGTTGCCTGGAAATCGCGTCCAATTGCTCCCGCGATTCCTGAGTGAACATCGGCTTCAGCTTTTCCAGGGCGGTATTTTGCTTGATGAGCCCAATCAGCCAGGAACGGACATTTTCGCGGCAACGGTAATCCAGGTCGCCGGGACTCTGCGTGGCGAGTAACAGGCCGATACCCGCTGAGCGGCCCCGGCGCAGCAGATTTTCCAACGGCGGTTTAGTGATCGGGACCGAGTTTGCCGGCAGGTAAACGTCGGCTTCATCGATCAGCACGAGTAATTGCAAGGATGGCGAGGGACGGTTTTTGGCGAAACGGCCGAGCTCATCCAGGAATTGTGCGATCCAGAAAAAGGCCGCTTCAGCAAGGCCTTGCGTATGAATGATCGTGAGCCGGGTTCTACCGTCGCCCGCATGAAGAAGCAACCCTTCGGCACGCAACGTCTCCGGTTCCGGGCTGAAAAGCTCGCCTTTTAGAATCTCCAGCGTTTGGAGATTCTCAACCAGCCTGCGTCCATGTTTCGATGGGTCAAGCGCCCCGATGGAGCGGACCAACGTTGCCGGCAGCACCCGTAAGGTTTCGATGAGGGCCGGTAAGGTGACCGGAACACCCTGTTCGATGAGCAACTGGATGGCCCTGGTAAGCAGCGCGAGCCTGGGCTGATCAGATGCGCGCTCCGCCGTAAAGCCCATCATCGAACCGAGCCCGGCTGCGGTCGTGCGAGCCGCGTGGGTGCGCTCCTCTTCCGTCAAAACGCCGGCATCGTCCGGAGCCAGACGAATGCCGAGCGGTCGTCCGCTGGGCACTCCCGGCGTGTACAGGTCGATCCGAATCGAGTTGCGCAGTGCGAACAGGCGTTCCTGCATCCTTGCGGATAAATTTTGAGACAGGTTTTGAGGAAGGCTTCCAGGTGCCCACGCTGCCGGATCGGCGTACCGGCTCAAGTCACCTTTGCGATCCAGCAGCACCACCGGGACGCCGGCTGCCAGGGTCTGTTCCACCATTGAACAAGCCAGGGTGGTTTTGCCGCTGCCGGATCCGCCCAGGATGGCCGTGTGCCGGGCGAGCTCGGAAACCGGCAAAACGATCTCCTGCGGCTGCGCCGCACGGCTCCGGCCCAGCCGGATTACCTTTTTTGTTCGCGGCGGCATTTCCCCCCGCGAAGGAACGGGCGCAGCGAAAGTGATTTGCGCCGGATTGAGCCCGGCAAAAATCCGGTCGATCGCCGGGATCACTTTGGTAGCGTATAAGTCTTTGAGTTCTTGCGGCGTGATGCTCTGAACGTGCAGTTGCGGCAGGAAGTATTCCAGGCTTCCATGATAAAGGTTAGGGGCTCCCGGACCGCTTAACAGCTCGGCATAAATCGCAATCTGGAGAAGTTCCTGTTCGAGCCGGTCGCCGCGCGTCAGTTTGTAATCGACAATTTCAAGGGTTCGGTCAGGCCGGGCCCGGACGGCATCGAGAATACCCGTGACGAATAACGCGCGATCACCTTCGACCCTGACCGGGGCTGAAACCGGTTTCTCCGCCTCGACCAGCAGCTCAAACCAGGACCGTCCTTTTCGCAGTTCGGCGAGGCGGAGGCCGAAATGGTAGAGCGCGGTGCTGAACTGCGAAGCCGAATCCACCTCGTCGCGGCCGAGCAACTCGCCGAGGAACTGATGCGTCCATTCCTGTTGTATCCAGCAGTAAAGATCGTCGGCACTCCTTAATGCATCCGTGACCTTGACCTGAAGTGGATCGGCCAGCCGGTTGGAGACCTGTTGCGCAACCTGGTGAAACAACGAACCAAAGACCCGTACGGCTCCGGAGGGCCGGGCAGGCCGGGGAAGCGGTTTGCCTGCAAGATAGTGCTCAAGTGCGTCCGGCTCACTACTGATGCGGCAGAGATCAGTTACGGTGACCTTGAGCTGATCCATTGGAAGAACGCGGTATGCGGCGAGGTAAACACCTTGACTTCACGTTCCAGGGCGGAGCAGCAAGCCAGCGCGGTTTTTAAGTCGGTGCTTAGACCGGCTTTCTCCAAATCAGCTTGCAGGATCTGCCAGGAGATCGAACCGAGTGTTTTGACACGTTCCCGGATAAAGGCGGTACGGTCATCGAGAGGTTCAACCGGTTCAGGATCGCGCTCCGGACTTGATCCAAGCCATTCGCCAACCTCCTTTTCGAAATGCGCCGCCAGAAAGGTCAGCACCTGTTCTTCCGTCACCTGGCTATGGTTGCCCTGGATCACCCCCGCATAAAGTTCATAAGCCGCGACGATCCGGGCGGCAACATCGTCGGAGGGACGCAGAATCGTCAGCGCCGATTCGGCCGGCACAAGCACCTCGTGCCGGGTTTTCTCGCCGAACTCCGGTTGTTGCGGCCATCGGAAACCCACGGTTCTGACGTGCAGATTTTTCGCGGCGCCATGCTGCCGGTAATGCCTCGCCTCGGTCGCGATCGCGTTCCAGCGGGGATAGTTGTTTCCCGATTCGAAACAAAACAGAATTGCGTTTGTGCCCGTCTTCCAGCAAACCGTCAGGTATCCGCGTTTGCTGGTAAAAGGGGTAATTTCGACGCCGGTTACCTTTGAAAGTCCGGTTTCGAAAAACCAGCGAAAAATGCTTTCGTCATACGCAAGGCTCCGAACCTTGCGGCGGGCTTCGCGCAGGTAGGTGCGGAAGAGTTCCTCGACGTCCGGCAGCCGGAAGCCGCCCCACCGGAGGGCGCACTCCTGCAGCACCGAGCGGGCGCTCCGCTCCACCCGGGCCTCGAACATCTTGTCGAACCAGGCGCCGCTCAAAAACTGTTCGGCCTTCCGCTCGTCGACGGAAAACAGCCTGGCGCGATTATGGGCGAGCTCTCTCGCTTGTCTGACGCGGATGCCGGACAGGCGAATCGGGACCTGGTCGATCACGTGCTGGTCGGCTTTTTCGAAATAGGGGAGGATCGAGCGTTCCCAGACGTCCTGGTTCGCCGTGACGATCGTGAGGTGATTGATTAACTCGCGCCTGAGCCTGGACAGGACTGCACCGAACGCGTGGGCCAGGCCTTGGCTCCGGTTGTAGAGTTCGGTCTGGTCAAAACAGAAAAGGAATGGCCGGTAGCTGGCCGTTAGCAGACAAAGGTCGGTCAGCCGCCGGAAACAAACTTCATCGCGTTCGCCCGGCGGCAGTTCCGGGGGTACGGTATCGGCCGCCCGCAGGCCGAGCCCGGTCGCCTCGTGCGGTTCCAAGGGCAAGCCGCGAAGCCAGTCCAGGCAGAGTTGCCGTTCGGCCCCGGAAACCCCGGCAAGCGCATAATGGAAGAGGAGCGACAACCATGAGGATGCGCTGTTGCGCAGCGCGGCCGTCTGGTTGCGCAGTTGGGCGGATAAAGCCGGCAGAAAGGCGGCGAAAGCGCCGATAAACCCGTCCCTAATGTCCGGGTCGTTAAAGATGGAAACCGGCTGCTGACGAAACCTCGGGATGAATCGCAACAGGGCCTCAGACCGTAATGGACCCGATTCGACCGCCCGGCAGAAAACTGAACTTAACAGCAGGCGGGAAATCGTTTCCAACTGGGTCAGGTCTCCCGGGCAGCAGGCGGTTTTATCCGCCCGCTCCGGCAGGTCCAGTTCGCCGGCCACCTTGTCGACGATGTTATACCAGCAGGTCCCGGCGTCCTGGAACGGCCGGATGTAGATAAGCAACGCTTCTCTTTGCAACGCTCGAAAAATTCGCCCGATCAGGTGCGACTTGCCGTACCCCGGTTCCGGCGAGGTTATCAGCAGGATGCGCGGCGGAGCATCGCCCCTGGCCTCCGCAATTTCCCGGAACCTGGAAACGACCCGCTCCAGCGCTTCTTGGTTAATGGAGTCGACCGTGCCTCCGACGCGGCGAGGTTCGGTCACGATCAGGTCGTCGAACGGGTTCACGGCAGGAATTTGATATTGAGAAATTTTTCTTCGTCGATGACGAGAGCCTGCCTGCGCGCAGTGTCTGAGGCAAAGGCGGGTTCTCCGACCGTCGGCACGGCGCGCTGCTCGTAGCACGCCGCACGCAAGACCTCGTGAAACGCTTCAAGCGAGCCGCCGACCCTGGCGTAAAGCTCCGAAATCGGCACGTCGGGCGCGTGGCGCGCGGCCATCACTTCGGTGTACGCCTGCTGGATACGTTGCGGCAGGCCTTCATCTCTTACCGCCGGCGTCACCGTCGCAGGGGGTGGCGTCTGCGATGCGGCCCCGCCTTTCGGAGAGAGGTAGTCCCTTAAAGAAGCGGTAAAAACAAGAAAACTCTGCCGGCCCGCTTGAAAGATGATCACTTCCTTACGTTGAGCCAGCCGCTTCAACGCGGGTAGCTTGTATTCCCGAACCGGCACAGGCAGTTTCCGCAAGGCTGAGGCCAACCGGCTGAGCGGAATCAGCACCGGGGCGCCCCCCTGGTGCAGGGTTCGGAGTTGTTCCTCGACGACGTCGACGAGTTCATCTTCAGAGCAACGGCTGGCCAACCGGTAACTGGGACGACCGGCAGGCCCAAAACGCCGTACCTTCCGTGCATCCACCAGTTCGGCAAGGGCCGCTTTGGCGCGCGAACTCCTGGCGCCGAGCGCGCTCGATGAGGCGAAAGGGCCGGCAAATCTGCCCAGCGTATCCAGGATTCGATTCTTTTCCGTTTCGAGATCTGCTCGAGAGAGTGGCGCCGTCATGAGGGTACGAGTTCATGCCAGCATGCCTGGATACGCCGTAAATGCCAAGAGGCAGTTCGCTTAACGAGCGGCGGCTTGATCGATCGTTGACGGAGGCTATGCTAACCGGGCGACCTATGAACGTGCTTTTGGGGATCATCGCTCTCACCGGAACCATCGTCGCCGCCGTCTGCGGTTACGGGCTTAACCGGCGCTTTCAGGCCAGAAGACGCGAGCAGGATCAAGCGGCTGCGGAGGCGGAGGCCAGGCGCGAAGCCGAGAACCTTGAATTGGTCATCGAACAGTTGGATGCATTGCACCGGCAGACCGGTTTTAACGTCTCGGCGCGGCGAGCCGAAGTGCAAAAAGCGCTGGAACAGCTGCGGCGGACCGATCGCCGTGCCGATCGCTGACCTTCGCTCAGAACACGATCGGCCGGGGAACCGGTCCAGAGCCGCGTTCGCCGTAGACCGCCGCTACCGGCTA
>JAFAUY010000079.1 GCA_019243005.1 Verrucomicrobiota bacterium
CGAGCGTTTGTGTCCAATACCGCCGGACCCCTTCGAGTGCAGCCGTACCGGACTCGACGCCGCGAAAGCGATGGATCAGACTCTGCGCGTTTTTCAGGCCACGGGCTGCCCCCAGGCGAAAACCGGTCGTCAGTTCCTGCCCGTCCGGCAAATCAAGACTAACCTGGATCGCCCCGCAAGGATCCAACCCGGCTCCCACTTGGCCGGAAAGGTGCACCCGCTTCAGGGCCGCAGGCTCCGACAGGGTCCCGTTCCGGCCCAGAAATTCGTTCCTGTTTCCCGTCACGGTGCGCGCCGGGCCGTCCGCATCAATGAACGCGATCCATTCGGAAAAGTCGGTACTGTAATAATTTCGCGCCAGCAATGCTCCCGTGCCGGGATCCACTTCGGTTTGCACGTGAAGCAGGTTTTTCTGGCGCAAGTCCCCGAGCACCCATTCCCAATAGCCGGTGATCGAGATTCTGCGCGGACGTCCCGAGACGTTCCGCAGCTTCAAAGCAGCGATTTTCACCGGCGCATCGATCGCAACGTAAACCGTCAGTTCGGAAACGATGCCGTTTTCGGTATGCTCGAATACCGAATAGCCGAAGCCATGGCGGATCACGTACGTAGTCGCGCCGCGCGCAGGCAGCGGGCTCGGGGACCAGAACTCCCCGCTCTGCTCATCCCGGATGTAGAAGGCTTCCCCGCCGGCATCCGTGACCGGATCGTTATTCCAGGGCGTCAGGCGGAACTCGTGCGAGTTTTCCGCCCAGGTGTAGGCGCTGCCGCCCTCCGAAATGACGGTTCCGAATCCCGGATTCGCCAGGACATTGACCCACGGGGCCGGCGTCACCCGGTCCGGCTCCAAGGTAATCACGTATTCGCGCCCGTCGGGGGTAAAACCGCCGAGCCCGTTCGGAAAGATGAGCTCACGCGGGACAAGTGGCCGGGGCGCACCTCCCGACGGCGTTCGAACCGGCGTCAGCGCGGGAATCGAAAGGTCCGGCCCCTCCGGAATCTCCCCTCGTTCAGCCGGCAGTCCATCTTCATCGGTCACGACCAGGCGCGCCGCCGATTGCAGCAGGACGCGGTCCGGTTCGGGGATTTCTGCCAGGCCCCGGACGAAGATCCCACCCGGCTTGTCCCGCATTTCGGCTTCAGGCCCGGACGCAATCAACTGGACAAGTTGATCCTGCAGGGAGGGATCAGAGGCTGGAACGTCTCCGATCAAAATCACCAGGTCGGCTGCCAGCCCATTCATCCGCCAGTAGGCATGCGCACCGATGAACTGCGTTACCAAACCGGTTTTGGTCGGGTCATCGATGCGCAGGAGGACGATCGGAAGGTCGCCGGAGATGCCGTAGCGCCAAAGCGCGCTTTGTCCTTGCCGGTTTCGAAGCAGCACACCGGGAGACGCACGCCGGGCAGGATCGGCATAGATCAATGGGCCGGCCAGCCGTTCATAGGTTTCAAGTTCGCTCTCCGTGGCGTTGAGTTGGCTCTCGGTGACCTGGTCCCGGTTCCGGGCAAGAACAAAGGCGCGGTCACCCGTACGGGCGTCGAGGTAGTTTTCAGCCAGCGCCAGGGCGGTGTCCCGGCTCTCCGTCACCCCCAGAACGAAATCCACGCGGACCGTCTCGTTGGGGGCAAGGCCGAACGTGCGCCGCAGCGAGACGATCGGGTCGAGGACCGAACCGGCCGTGTTGGAAAGCGCAGAAGAAACGTCGTGCATCGCGGCAGGGCTTGCCGGCGTCCTGCCTCGCCCGACAAATCTGGCGCGGTCCGTTTCGCAGGAGATTGCATCCTGCGCGCTATGGTCTCCTACCATCAGGTGAAGGAGCCACGGGGCCGTTTCTCCTTCGGAGCGAGGCCGCCGGGTGCAGAGAATCGCCGGTGTCGGCCGTACGAACTCCGTTTGCACAAACAGGTTGCTGAAAACCGGATGGGCCAAATCTGCGCCCGGAACGGCCAGGACCACTTCCGCGTAGCTCGTCAGTTCGATGGAGCGGGCCGCACGCGAATGGTTGGTGAGGGTTACGCGCCGTAACTCCACATCGTCCTCCGGCGAAACGCAGATTTGTGTATGGACTTCAAGGTCGCCCCGGTGTTGGCGAAATGCAGCCGACCCGCGCGCAAAACTGACTTCGTAGCGTTCGGCCGGTTGTAAGACCGGCTGATAAGCGGCGGACCAGAATTCCTTGGTGGCCGCATCGCGCAGGTAGATAAAGGTTCCCCAGCAATCGCGCGCGGCATCCTCGCGCCAGCGGGTAACCGCCAGATGGCGCCAACGGCTGTAGCCGCCGCCCGCGTTGGTGATGACCACGTGATATCGGCCGTTGGACAACAGGTGGACCTGCGGCGCGCGCAAAGCGGGGGTGTTAAAAGTTCGCATGGACAATATTTGAAGAGATTTACCGAAATTACGACCAGTCGCTTTTCAGGGGCTTTGGAGGAAGTTAATTCATGGCAGATCGATCCCCCCCGAAGCCGTCCGGCGCGTTCGCCGGCAC
>JAFAUY010000121.1 GCA_019243005.1 Verrucomicrobiota bacterium
GAAGCGTTCAAGGCGGCTAAAAACGTTCAGCTGGTGGCCAGCCAGCCGGCCGATTGGGACCGGTTGCGCGCCTTGGACGTTGCCACCAACATCCTGCAAACCAACCCTAACCTGGCTGCCTTTTACTGCGCGAACGACACCATGGCCCTGGGCGCGATGCAAGCGGTGCAGAACGTCGGCAAAGCCGGTAAAGTCATGGTGGTGGGTACGGACGGTGATCCGGAGGCGGTCAAGATGGTTGCCGCCGGCCGTATGGCAGCCACCGTGGCGCAGGATCCGGCCAAGGTAGGCGCGACCGGGCTGGACCAACTGGTGGAGTCGGTTAAAGGCGGTAAGCTGATCCCCGTGGACGCCGAACCGAAGTTCACGGCTATCCCGTCGATCTTGATCACCAAAAAGGAGGCCACCGAATCCAAAGCCCGGCCTTAAAGCCCGCGCTTAAGGGGTGACGCCGGGCGTTTACCGACACCCGCCCGGCCACGACGCCCGTGCGTCGCCACCTGACTTTACGTCCTGCAGCTCGTCGGTTTGAGGCGCGGCCTCGCTCATCGCTAAGGTAAGACATGGTAGAAACGGCAACTAACCTCCGGCCCCTGGTAGAGATGCGGGGCATCGTCAAAACCTTCGGCGGCGTCCATGCGCTTAAAGGGGTGGACCTGAACATTTATCCCGGAGAAGTGCACGTCATTCTCGGGGAAAATGGCGCCGGCAAATCCACCCTGATGAAGATCCTGTCCGGTACGTACCAACCTTCCGATGGACGCATTTTCGTTGACGGCACCGAATACACGCACCTCACGCCGGTTCAGGCGACTCACCTCGGCATCGCGATCATTTACCAGGAGCTGAGCGTCATCAACGAGCTCTCCGCGCTGGAAAACCTGTTCGTCGGCCGGATCCCGGTCCGCAGACGTTTCGGTTTTGGGGTGGTCGATTGGGCCCTGATGCGGCGCGAAGCGGCCGAAATCCTCAAAAAACTGGCGGTAACTCTGAACCTCGACACGCCGGTGCGCAACCTGCCCATCGCGCACCGTCAGGTGATCGAGATCGCCAAGGCGCTGATGCTCAACGCGCGCGTGGTGGTGATGGATGAGCCGACCTCGTCGCTCACGACCCTGGAGGTCAGAAGCCTATTTAAGATCGTGCGCCAGTTGCGCGACGCCGGCACCGCCGTCCTCTTCATTTCCCACAAGTTCGATGAGGTACGGGCGATCGGCGACCGTTTCTCCGTCCTCAAAGACGGCGCCACCACCGGCACCGGGATGATCGCCGATACCACCAATGATGACCTCATCCGCATGATGGTGGGTCGCGCCGTCAAACAATACTTCCGCAACGAACAGCCGGTCGATCGCCGGCAAGCCCCGGTGCTCAAAGTCAGCCATGTCTCCAGCCGGGACCGCCGGCAGGTCGTGGACGTGAGCTTCGAGGTTTACAAGGGGGAAATTATCGGTTTTGCCGGCCTCATCGGCTCCGGCCGGACCGAACTGATGAACTGCCTGTTCGGCACGATGGCCCGCAGTTCGGGCCGGATCGAGCTCAACGGACGCGACATCACCCCGCGCGGGCCGGTGGAGGCCGTGAAGAGGGCGATGGCCTACATCACCGAAAGCCGGCGCCAGACCGGCTTCATGCCCAACTTCTCCATCGAAAACAACATCGCCGTTTCCCGCAGCGTCAAGATCTCACCCCTGCGGGGAACCTGGGGTCTCATCCGCTCGCGCGAGGACCATCGGCTCGCGGAGGAACAGCGAAAGGCCATGGCCGTCAAATGCGCATCGGTCCGCCAGAACATCACGGAACTTTCAGGCGGCAACCAGCAAAAGGTGCTGATCGGTAAATGGATGTGCACGCAGCCTGACGTTTTCATCTTCGACGAGCCGACCCGCGGCATCGACGTGGGCGCGAAAGCCGAAATTTACCGGATCATGCGTGCCCTCTCCAACTCCGGCAAGGCGATCATCATGGTCTCTTCCGAGTTGCCCGAAATCCTGGCCATTTGCGACCGGGTAGCCGTCTTCAAAACCGGCCGCATCGTGCAGGTCCTCGACGGAGCCACCGCCACGGAAGAACAGATCCTCGATCTGGCCCTGATCCGGGAGGAAACGGCCAAATGAATCGAACTCAGCTGGCCACCTTTTGGGAACGCTACGGCACCTTCTGCATCCTGGTGCTCATCATCGCCGTGTTCAGCGCGCTTTCACCCGCCTATTTCTTCCGGCCCGAAAACATCTTGCAGATTGGTGTTCAAAGCGCGATCACGGTGCTGACGGCCCTGGGCGAATTTTTCGCCATCCTGATTGCGGGTATCGATTTGTCGGTCGGCTCGATCTTGGCAATCACCGGCATCGTCACCGCCAAATTGATGGTCGCTGGGCTGCACCCGGTGCTGGCGGTGTTGGGCGGCGGCGTGCTCATGGGCATGGTGCTGGGGGCCATCAACGGCGCGCTGGTCAATTTCACGGGCTTGCACCCCTTCATCATCACGCTGGGCACAAACGCGATCTTTCGCGGGCTGACCTTTATCATCTCGGGGGCGAACCCCGTCTTCGGCTTCCCGTACGAATTCGTGCTGGCGCTCACCGGCAACGTCGGTTTCGTGCCCGCCCCGGTGCTGTTGGCGCTCTGCCTGGCGGTGGTCCTCTGGTTCGTGACCACCAAAACGCGCCTGGGCCGCAACATCTACGCCATGGGCGGAAACCGGGAGGCCGCCTATTTTTCCGGCATCGACATCAAGCTGCACACGCTGGTGGTGTTCATCATCTCGGGCTTCTGCTCGGGCCTGGCCGGCGTGCTTTCCACGGCGCGCACCGGGGCGGCGGAGCCCTTGGCGGGCCAGAACTTTGAAACGTTCGCGATCGCGTCGGCGATCATCGGGGGCACCAGCTTTTTCGGGGGCCGCGGCCGCATCCCCTCGGTGGTGGTCGGCGGGTTGATCATCGGCACGATCAGCAACGGGCTGAATATGCTGCACATCCAGACCTTCTACCAGTTGGTGGTGATGGGTAGCCTCATCATCGCGGCGGTCTCGATCGACCGGCTCGTGGGACAGGGGAGGTAGGTTCTCGAAGGCGTTTAACGGTTGTTGTGAAATACACCGGTATGCAACTTGGTTGAGCCGGTTTTTGCCCCGGAGGGGCAGCCGGAAAGTAGCCCGGCACTTCAGTGCCGGGTAGGGGCTTCAACCTGGAAGATGCGTTAAAAAAAGGTTTGCGTCCCGTCGGGACGCCGGGAAAGGGTGCGCCTCACCGCCAACCGGACAACCCACCCCGGGTGGTCACGGCGGTGCGGCCTCCAATACCTCCCCCTGCGCAGCCCGCCCGCCCTCCAGCCTTTCCCCCGTCCCCTACGGGACGGATTTTTCCTTGAATGTCCCCCTCCAGGGACTGAAGTCCCTGGCTACTTTCCGGCTGCCCCTCCGGGGCAAAGACCACCACCCGGCACCCCAATGTCGATAGGGCTCAGCACCATAGTGACGGGTCGTTGACTCTGCCGCTTACGGTCGGCGGAAAATCGAAGCGGCCCTGATCGAAAACCCGGGCAGCAGGGGAGTGGTAATCGTGTCGCTCGGGAACAACACCTCCACGGCATCCACCTGGCTTTGCTCAAATCGGTAAACGGCGACGGTGCCCGGTTCGGGATCAATGATCCAGAGTTCCTTGACTCCGAGGCGTGCATAGACCCGCTTCTTGTTGACCAGATCGAGCTGCCGGGTCTTCGGCGAGAGGATCTCAACCACCAGATCCGGCGGACCTTCAGCGCCGGCGTCGGTCAGGATGGATCAATTTGGATTAAGGACAACCAGCAGGTCGGGCTGAAAAACGTCGGTGTTGGTCAGGTAGACATCAAACGGGGCGTCATAAAGTATACCGATCGGATGACGCTCAAGGTAGCGGTCGAGCGCACCCTGAAGGTTGCGCGAAATGTCCTGGTGAAAGCGATTCGGTGCCGGCGCCATGTAAAGGTCCCCTTCGATCAGCTGATAGCGTGGCCCGGTCTCGGGCAGATTTTTGTATTCTTCTACCGTCAGGGGCGGCGCATGGGGTCGGACAACCATAGGTCAATCTTAACGATATGCGGCGAGAAGGACAAGAACGGCAGATTCAGCACCAGCCGCGCGCAACTAATCACCAGGATGGCCGTAATTCGCCATGCGCGCGATGAGGTTCTCAATTTCCTCTTCCGGCAACAGCGGCGGTTCGCACGCTGATGTTGCCCGACGTGCCTTGGTTGATGCCGAGGGCGTTCATGCGCCGGCAGGCGTCAATGATCGCTTGGCGTTTTTGGAGGTCGTGGCTGTTCATGGAATGACGTCTTTGTGCGGTAAATCGCCTGCGGGTGTAGCCGCCACCGATCAAAACGATACGCAACCCGTGCTCTTCAAATCAAATCTGGCAACCCCTTCCCCAAAACGGCAGTGACAGACGTCCTTAATTCGCGATAAAAGTTTCCAGGAGGTTTTTCCGTACATGACCGCTCCTCAAGCAACCGAACGCTCCCTCTGGCTCGCACC
>JAFAUY010000215.1 GCA_019243005.1 Verrucomicrobiota bacterium
GGGGGTTGCCCTCCCTGCTGCCGCAAACCAGTTTGGAGCGCGCGTTCACGGTACTGCAACAATCCAGTTCACAGGCGTTGCCCGTGGTTGACCAGACCGGGCGCCTCATCGGCCTGTTCACGGCTGAGAATGTGAGCGAGTTTTTCCTCGTGCAAAACGCGCTGGCCCGCCCCGAGCGCCGGTCTGCACCGTGAGTTTGGCTTTGGTTTCGGGGGTGCGCGGGAGGCCCAGGGCGGCCACCGGTCGCCATCCTTGGCTCCCACACCGCCCTTAGGATCGAGCCTCAACCGGCACGCCGGCTTCGCCCGAATCCGGCGCAAATCCTCGGCGCACCGTGTTCTCCGTAACCACCCGCGGGAACATGAAATTGAGCAGGTAATCGTGTCCGCCGGCCTTGGTGCCTCCGCCTGACATCCGGAATCCGCCGAACGGATGCCGGCCGACGATCGCGCCGGTGATCCCGCGATTGACGTAAAGGTTGCCGACCGCGAACTCGCGGCGCACCCTTTCGATGTTCCGAGGGCTGCGTGAAAAGATGCCGCCGGTCAAGGCGAATGCCACGCCGTTGGCGATCGCCAGTGCCTCAGTAAGGTCGCGGGCTGGAATCACGGCCAGGATAGGCCCGAAAATCTCCTCCTGGGCCAGGCGGGCGCCCGGCGATACCTCGCCGGCGATCAGAGGCGGCACAAAATAGCCATCAAGGTGTTTGGGAACGGTGCCCTCAAAGAGGATCTTGTGTTCGCGACGGGCAAGCTCCCGGTAAGAGTTAATCCTGGTCAGCGCGTCCAGGTCAATGACGGGTCCCAGGTCCGTGCCGGGATCTGCCGGTAACCCAATTTTGAGGGCGGCGGTGGCTTCAACCAATCTCGGCAGAAATCTGTCTCCGGCGTCGCCGACGGTAATAAGGCGCGAAAGGGCGGAACACTTCTGGCCCTGAAAACCGAAAGCCGATTGCACTACCGCCAGCACCGTCTCATCCAGGTCGGCGTCGCGGTCAACGATCATCACGTTCTTGCCGCCCATCTCGCAAATGACCTTCTTGAGGTTACGCTGGCGCGGGTGGGTTTTTCCTGCCGCCTCCCAGATTTTCACGCCGACGTCCCTTGAGCCGGTAAAAGCAATGAGGTCGACGTCCGGGTCCTCCACCAGGGCCGCCCCGGTGATTTCTCCCTGACCGGTGAGAAGGTTGACCGTCCCTTCGGGCGCACCCGCCTCACGGAGGATATTCACAAACTGCGCGCCTATGACCGAGCTCTGTTCGGCCGGTTTCACCAGCACGGTGTTGCCTGCAACCAGCGCGGCGGCGGTCATGCCGCAAAGAATGGCGAGCGGAAAGTTCCACGGTGCGATGACCGCCGCCACGCCGCGCGGGACGTAATGTTCGATGCTGATTTCGCCCGGCACCTCCTGCGTCAGGCGTCCCCGGCTCAGCCGCTGCATTTCCTGCGCGTAAAACTCACAAAAATCGATCGCTTCCACCACGTCGGCGTCGGCTTCTACCCAGGTTTTGCCGACCTCCATGACCTCCCAGGCAGCCAGTTCCGCTCGGCGCTCCCGCATGATGCCGGCGACGCGTCGCAGCAGGCGGGCCCGTTCGTCAGGGGTGCGGCGGGCCCATTCCGGGAAGGCGGCGCGGGCGGCTTGCACGGCTGCGGTCACATCGGCCACCTGCGCCGCGGCGATCCGGCCGACCTGATCGCGGGGCGCCGCCGGATTTACCGACGGGAGGCTCTGAGCGGTATGCACGTCCCGGCTGCCGATGAACAGGGGATAACTCCGGCCAAGCTCGCGGCCGACCTTCGCGAGCGCCCGCACCATCCCGGCGCGTTGCGTTTCCAGCGTAAAATCGGCCGGCGGCTCGTTGCAGAACCGCGACTCGACCGCCATGGGCGCCGGGTTTGCCGCCAAGCCGAGAGACGCCGGCGGTTGGCTCGCCGGATCTTCCAGGAGCTTGGCCATCGAGGCGTGACCGCTGAATTTGGCCCGCAGAAACCCTTCGTTGGAAGTATTCTCCAGGAGGCGCCGCACAAGGTACGCCATACCCGGCACCAATTCGCCAACCGGACAGTACTCCCGAACCCGCTGGCCAAGGCGTACCAGGGCCCGCCGGATCGGTGTGGCCATCCCGTAAAGCATCTGGAACTCGCCGTCGCCCGGCTTCAGCCCCAGTTTTTCGCCGTACACCAAGGCGTGCGCAATCGTCCGCACGTTGTGCGTCGCAAGCGCCGGGTACACCTGCGCCGAGTGTTCCAGCAAGAGGCGCGTGATTCGCTCGTAGTTCGCGTCGGTCTCCGCTTTGGACAAGTAGACCGGCACCGGCCAGGCACGCTGACCGGCAATAACCTTTTCGTAATCCCAGTAAGCGCCTTTCACCAGGCGCACGGTAAACCGGTGCCCGCGTCGGACTGCCCAGTCCAGCATGCGCTCGGCATCCTGATAAGAGTCACGGAGGTACGCCTGTAACGCAAAACCGAGGTGCGGGTACCCATTCAGCTCGGGCCGTTCCACCAACCGGCGAAAAAGCTCCAGGGTGAGCCCTTTCAAGCTGTAGCTCTCCATGTCCAGGTTGATAAACCCGTTGAGATCCCGTGCCTTCAGAGCGATCGGGAGCAACCGGTGCATGATTGCGTCGACCGACGATGCCGGGTCACTCGCCCGGATTCGCGCGCAGAGCGCCGAAACTTTGACTGAAACGTTAAGGAGCGGCGGCTCGGTCGCCGCGAGGGTGCCGGTTACCCGCCAGTCCCGGATCGCCGTACCCAGAAAGCTCAGGAGCCTGTCGTAACGTGCCGCGTATTGATCAGCTTCCTGTTCACTTACGACTCCTTCCCCCAGAATGTCGACCGTAAACCGGGCGCCTTCCCGCCAGAGCCGCTCAAGGTTGGGGAACGCCGATCTGCCATCGCGTCCCGCGATAAAGAGGTTGGCCATTGCCTTGACGTTCCGGCGGATGATGGCGGCCGGCAGGACTGGAACGGCTTTTCCAATCGCCAGTGCACCGCGCAACAGCCCCGACACCGACGACCGCGACTCGCTCAGGTACTCCGTGAGATGTTCAACGACTTCACGCGAACCGGTCAGGGTCGGCAGAACATCTACAAATCGGAACATCTGCGTCTTGAAACCCTCGTCCCGCATGGACCACTCCAGCAGGCGGCGATAGAAATTGTTCCGTTTGAACGGATTGGCCGACGCCGTCCCGGCGTCAATCATCGCAAAAAGGTGCCGGCCGACCCTCTCGATCTCCGGTTGTAAAGAGGATGGCTCAATCACACCCCTAAAATGCCACAAATGCCACGGGCAGAGAATGCCACAAATGAAGACCCTCATTCGGGCATTCAGAACCCATTGCGCGGCTGGAGCGCCGTAACCGGAAACTGCCGCTATTGGAGGTCGGTCATTTGTGGCATTTTTCCGCTTGCGGCATTTGTGGCATTTTTTCGATTCAGCCAAGCCCGCGCGAATTCAACCGAAGGCGGGATCATGCTCACCGCAACGATAGCCAGGATCGACAGCGAGAAGTTGTGTTGCACGTACGGCAGGCCGCCAAAGAAATAGCCTACAAGGGTCACGCTTAGAACCCAAGCCACGGCGCCGATCAGGTTATAGGTGAAGAACCGCGCATAATGCATCCCGGACATTCCGGCCACAAACGGCGCAAAGGTGCGCAGGATCGGGAGGTAGCGCGTCAGGATGATGGTCTTTGCGCCATGGCGTTCGTAAAAGGCGTGGGTGCGCTCGAGATGCTTGCGATTAAAAATTCGGCTTTCCGGGTTGGTGAACAACCGGTGGCCGAGAGCGGTGCCGATGCAATAATTGACCGTATTACCT
>JAFAUY010000343.1 GCA_019243005.1 Verrucomicrobiota bacterium
TCACGATCGTGATCGTCACGCACAACATGCAGCAGGCGGCCCGGGTTTCGGATATGACCGCGTTTTTCTATCTGGGGCGCCTGATTGAGTTCGACCGCACCGATAAGCTCTTCAGTAACCCCAGCCAAAAACAGACTGAGGATTACATCTCGGGCCGCTTCGGTTAAAAGGCGAAGCCGAAGCTGAGCTGGAAAGCCCCGAAATCATCCCGGGTTCGCGACAGGGGGCGGTAGCGCGGATTCGGGTTGATCCCGTAATCGACCCGCAACGGGCCGATGGGCAGGTTATAGCGAAGGCCGGCGCCGATGGCTGTGCTCATGTTGTCAAAGGGCGACGAGCCGAGGCCGCCCGCGTCGAAAAAGGTCGCCCCGACCAGGTCAGCCACGATCGGGAAATCGTATTCGACGTTGAAAACGGAACGGGCGAGTCCGCCGATCGGGTTGTTGTTCGCGTCGTGGGGTCCAAGGTCGCGTTCCACGAAGCTCCGGACCGTGTCCGCGCCGCCGCTGAAAAACCGTTCGGTGATGGGAATGTCGAACGTGCCGCCCGATGAGGGCGTGATCACGCCGAAACGCACCCCGCCCGCCAGCACGCTCTTGCCGATCGGGATCATGTACGTGAACCGTTCCGTCAACCGCAGGAAGCCGGTGGTGATACCCTGGAGCGGCTCGCAACCGGCTGCCGTGAGAACCAGGATCCAGCCTTTGGTCGGGTTGAGCGGACTGTCGCGGTGGTCAATCGTCTGGCTGACCCCAACCTCGAGGAGTTGGTACCTGGTCGGACCGGTGAGAAACGGCGGCTCGATGCTAAGGCCGCTCAGGCTCGTATTACGATACTCGACGTAGGCGCTGCTCTCGAAGATCGTTTGCCACTTGCGCGTCAGGGAGATGCGCCCGTATTCGTTCGTGTAGGTAAAACCCTGCAGCTGCTTCGAGTCAATCCCGACCGCTAACCGGAGCCGGTTCGGGGTGTTCATGAACCACGGGTCCTCGTATGCAATCTCCCCGGATGGACCGCGCCCGGTCATCTCCGCCGTAACCGAAAAAATGTGTCCTTCGCCGTCGATATCAAGATCGCGGTAACTGGCGCCGACCAAAGGTCCCCAATAAGTTTGGTAACCGCCGAAAACGCTGAATTCCTTTTGCCGCGCTTCGTGCGGTACCAGCGTCAGCCGGACCGTGTCGTCAGGTTCGGCGGTTTCCTGGATGTCGAGGGTATCGAACAGCCCGGTCTTGATCATCGCATCGTCCAGCTTGCGCAGGGTGTCCGGGTTAGAGGTCTGACCTTGCAGCTCAGAGAAACGCCTCGGGAGAAAATCGGGTTTGAGGCGAGCCTTGGGCCCTTGCCGAACTACGATGTCGCCAAACCGATACACCGGCCCGGGCACCGAACTGACGTGGATCGGAACGCGGCCGCCGGACTGCACATGGGCAAAGTCGGGCGTCACCACCACCGTGGCTTCGTAATGGCCCGCCTGCTTATAGACAAACGTCAGGTCACGTTGCAGGTTGGAGAGTTCCCCTTCCGAGTAAGGCTTTGGCTGGTCGGTCCGGTCCTTGATTTTCCCATAGAACAGAGTCATGGGAACCTCCGGATTATTGGTGAAAGTAATCGGTCCGAAAAAGTATCTCGGCCCCTCGTTGATGGTCACCACCACGTCGACGGCGTCCCGCGCTTCATCGGGGGTCGTCGCCATTTTGACGATTTGCACCTTGGGGAAGCCCTGCGAAACGTAGTAACCCTCAAGCAGCCCCGTCCCGGTCACAAGGTCAGCTTCCACGTACGGCAATTGTTTCCGGAACTCGGAAAACCGCGCCCGGGTCGTGCCGACCATGTAATTGGTTAATTCGGAGGGTGGGAAAGTTTTATCACCCTTGAAATAAATGTTGCCGAGGTTGTAATAGCGTCCTTCCCGAATATCGAGCTCCAGGTACTGTCCGCCCCCGTAGACTTTATACTTCACGTCGACCGCGGGGTAACCGTTCCGGCGATAGAACACGCTGAGGTAGTAAGCGGCGTCATCCGCCAGCGGCAGACTCAGGCCTTGGATCCTGATCTGCTGAAGCGAGTCGGCCAGGGCCGCCCTGAGCTCGTCGGCACTGAAGCTGACGTTGCCGACAAAGCGCACCCGCGAGGCCATTTCCGGCGGGGGCGTGGGCTGCATCTGCACGGTTGCGGCCGCCTGTTCCTGCGGCGTCGCTTGCTGGGGAGAGGGCGGGGCTTGCGTAAGACCAATCGCGACCGCCCCCAGAACCAATCCCGCCGTGATGAACGTGCCGCGTCTCATCGGAACCGGATCAGGTACCGTAGCCGAAGGCCGACGTCACCTTCCTGACCGACCTCACCAATCAGTTGGTAATTCTTCGTCAGATCAAACCGCGCGCTCACGTCCTGGGTGTCCGGGCGGCTGCCGGGAATGATGTTGACCTGTATCCGTTCGAGAAACGATTGCTGCTGCGCATTCGGTTTTAACTTGAAAACCTTGCTCAGCAGCTGCTGCGCGAGAATAAACGTGGCGCGTCCGGCCAGCAAACTCGGGTTCTGGGCGAGTTCCTGGGTTGTCGCGCCGGTGGCCAGGAGCGTGGCGATGTCGCCTTGCGACAGCGGCGGGGTGCTGTCGAAAAGGATCTGGAAGTTCGACACATTCCCGAAGATTCGGACCCGCACGTCATAATCCTGGATGGACGAGGTGCCGATGATGTTAAGTGCCGGGTCGAAGGGGTTACCGCCCGGGGCAAAGTTCACGTAACCGTTGTTAATATCGAGATGGCTGAACGGCAACGACGCGGTGAGGTTATCTACCCGGACAAAGCCCGTCACCGTCGGCTGCAGACCCGTCCCGCCCACGTGGAGATCGATGGTAACCCGGCCGCGGGCAAGATTACTCTGGACCAGGAACGGGCGGGCCGTCTGGACGCTGATGTTAAATTTCCAGTCGCGCAACGGGGGAGTGGTAATGGAAACATTGCTCCGCGGCACCGGGGCCGGTTTGGGCGCTGGGCGGCCCGGGAGATTCAAGGGCAGGATGTCGATGTCCTGGAAAAACCGGCTGTCGATCACACCGACCCGTCCCGACACCTCGCCCGCGGAAAGCGGGCCCCGGATCGCCAGATCGAAATCGCCCCGCACAATAACGTTGTCGCTGCGGGTAAACAGAACCTGGTTTCCGGTGGTCGAGATGTCGAACTTCGGGTTGGTGCCATCCACCAGGTTGACGGTGCCGTTCACCCGGAAGGCGCCGCCGCCGGCTAACCCCGTCAGCCGGTCAATCTGCACGTGATCCTGCCGGAAGCCGATCCGGGTAACGAAATCCGAGATCGGCGGGATCGCATCGGTCTTCGCCTGCATCCTGGGGATATCCGCCGTGATGTCACCGGCAAGCACCGGTTTCTTCAGGGTGCCGCCGACGTTGACGTCGGCGCCGGCCCGCCCTTCGATCCGACGGAAAACCGGCACAACCTTCTGCACGAAGGCAAGGTTGGTATCGGGCCATTTGAGCGAGAACTGCAGCGGCGTGTCGTCGGGCAACCGGCGCTCATTGATCACCTGGCCGACGTCCACCGGGATCCGGCCCTGCAGCTGGATCGGCTGAATGTCGGCCTGCCGGACCTGGCCTTGCACGGTCAAAACCTTATCCGCCAACCGGATCTGGATGTCGCTGGACGCAGCCGAAAGCGAGGATACCGCCGTCGAACGCAGATCGCGGGCCGTGGTGGTGATGTTCACCAAGGGATCCTGCAACGTCTTCGAAACCAGCAAATGAAAACAGATGTAGCCTGTCGCCTGCGGTTTTCCGAGCTGCAACGAGGCGATCGAAATGTTGTCCGCCTGCAGGCTCGCCTGCAGCGGCTGGTCGAGGCTGACCGGCACTTTAGCCCCGGGACGGAGATCCAGCGGGACCGCCGCGTTGCCCGTGATGACGTTGCCGTTCTTCGTCACCCGAAGGTTCGGGATTTCAAACCGCTGGGGATCAAATCGCAGCGCCGCCGTCAGGTCGGCATAGGGTGAGTTCACGACTACGGTTGGTACCTCGACGTGCGGGCCCTGGTAATTACCGGCCACGTCGACCTTGACGCCTTGAACGGGTTTTGCACGCAGGCCGTCACCGTGCAGCTCAACTTTTCCAATCGAGTTCTTGAGCTCGCCTTGCCCGTTCCACTTCAGGTTCATCCTGCCGCCCAAGTCCAGGTTCTGGCCGAAGGATGATGCCAGGCCGTTCAGAAAGCCGATGTCCTGGAACGCGACCGTCGCATCCGCATTGTAGGTGTA
>JAFAUY010000080.1 GCA_019243005.1 Verrucomicrobiota bacterium
TCGATCACCTTGCCCGACTCGCCTCAGCAACTCGATCTCTGATTCTTGGTCGATCGAACTTTCGCTTGCCATCCGTCCGCTCGCTTGCTTGCTCCTAGGCTGCTACGCTAGACGAAGCCGGGCGAATCGCAAATCAGTATCGGGTTCCGGGGGAGGGTTGAGTGTCGGGTCGCAGAATTGGTGGTCTTTCCGCCGTGGTCGCCGTGGTTCGCCGTGCCCGCCGTGTGAACCTCTTACGCTGTGCCCACTGTATCCGCCGTGCCCGCCGTGTGACAGAGATCGGCTAACGGCAGGTGCTCCGCAAATTTTTCGTGACCACGTCGAGGGTTCGTTCCAGGTCGGGCTTCGTATGCCTCAGGCAGAGAAACCCTGCTTCGAACTGTGAAGGGGCGAAATAAATGCCATCATCCAGGCAGCCGTGGAAAAAACGCCGGAATGCCTCCAGGTCTGATTTCCTGGCGTCTGCCAGGTTCCAGACCGGGCCGGCCGTGAAATAGAGGCAGAACATGGAGCCGATGCGATGAAACGTGAGCGGCAAAGCGACGGTGCGCAGCACGTCACGCATGCCGTCCTCCATTTGGCGACCGATTTCTTCAAGTCGGGCATAACCGTCGGTGCGCTCGAGTTCGCGCAGTTGCGCCAGGCCTGCGGCCATGGCCAAAGGATTGCCGGAAAGCGTGCCGGCCTGGTAAACCGGGCCGTCCGGCGAGAGCTGGTCCATGATTTTCGCCCGGCCACCGAAGGCGCCAATCGGCAGACCTCCGCCCATCACCTTTCCGAAAGCCGTCAGGTCGGGCGAGACGCCGCAGCGTTCCTGGAAACCCCCTTTGCCGAGGCGGAACCCGGTCATCACCTCGTCAAAGACCAAAAGCGCCCCGTGCCGGGTGCAGAGTTCCCGGAGACGTTCGAGAAAGCCGGGGCGCGGAAAGTAGAGGCCGGCGTTGGCCGGCACCGGTTCGAGAATCACCCCGGCAATTTGCGTTCCTTCCCTCGCAAAAAGCGCTTCGACCGCACCCAGGTCATTAAATGGAAGCGTTACCGTGAGGGCCGCCAGCGCGCCGGGTACGCCCGCGCTGTCGGGATGCCCGTGGGTGAGCGCCCCGCTGCCGGCTTTGACCAGTAAGGAATCGACGTGCCCATGGTAGCAGCCTTCAAATTTAACGATGACCTCACGCCGGGTGAAACCCCGGGCAAGACGAACGCACGACATCGTCGCTTCGGTGCCGCTGTTCACCATCCGGACTTTTTCCACCGAAGGCACCCATTGCACGATCAGCCGCGCCAACTCCACCTCAGAGGGATTCGGGATGCCGAAACTCAATCCGTGAAGCGCGGCCTCGCGTACCGCCTCGACGACGACCTCGGGCGCGTGCCCGAGGATGGCCGGCCCCCATGTGCCGACGTAGTCGATGTATTCTTTTCCATCAACGTCCCACAGGTGCGACCCTTTGGCGCGAGAGACAAAAAACGGGCTGCCGCCTACGTTTCGAAATGCCCGGACCGGGGAGTTGACCCCGCCTGGAATCAACCGCCTGGCTTCATCAAACAGGGATGCACTCGTCGTCATGCCTAACCCTTAAAGAAAAATGCCACAAATGCCACGAGCGGAAAAATGCCACAAATGGAAGGATGAAGGATGCGACGAATGCGGGCGGTGCAACGATGGCATCAGTCAGGTACAGCGCCGCCCGCTGGCCATAGTTGTGGCATTTTCTGCCGCCCCAAACTCCAACCGCTTTTCCCGCCGTGGTCGCCGTGTTCCGCCGTGGCGCCGTGTGACCCAACTCTACTCGGGCGCGAGGTCGCGGTAACTGATCGGTTTCAGGGCGAGCGGTTTCTCCAGGTGCTCGGCCATGAATTGCAGGTCGTGCCGGGTCAGGAGCCAACCGATCGCCGGCGGCAGCAATAGCAAGCCTTGCACCAAACCCGTAAGCACCAAACCGGCTAAAAAGCGGCTCGCGGAATGAGCCGGGTCGTGGCTGATGTTGGCTGGATAGCTC
>JAFAUY010000112.1 GCA_019243005.1 Verrucomicrobiota bacterium
TTCCGCGGTTAACCCAGACGCTGCTCGAGACGGTTTACCCGCATTACGTCAACCCGGTGCCGTCGCTCGGCGTCGTCCGGTTCGAACCGGACCCGCGCGAGGCCGGGCCGGAAGAAGGATTTCTGCTGGACCGCGGTACCGCCCTGCGGAGCCTGGGCGGCGACGAAACCCCGTGCCAGTTCCGCACCGCCCATCCCCTCCGGCTTTGGCCGCTCCGGATCATCGATGCCCGGTATTACTCCCGTAACCTGATCGAATTGGAACTCCCGGGGCGGCTGGACGCCAAAGCGGCCCTGCTGATCCGGCTCCAGACCAACGCCGGAAAGAAGTTCCGCGAGATGCGGCTGGAAGATCTGCCGTTTTTCATCCGGGGGAGCGACGAAATCCCGGCGGCGCTGTACGAACAGATCTTCTCGCGTGCCGGCCACGTCGTGATCCAGGCGCCGAAAGGCGAAAAGCCCTTTCGCGAGATCTTGCCGGCAACGACGATCAAGCGGGTGGGTTTCGCGGAAGAACAGGCGCTGCTTCCAACCGGTTTGCGGAGTTTCAGCGGTTACCGTTTGCTCAAGGAGTACTTCGCCTGTCCGCAACGATTTCTTTTCTTCTCGCTCACCCAGCTGAGCGGCGCCCTGGCCCGGTGGGACGGCGAACGCGCGGACGTGATCATCACCCTGCGGACCGCGGAAGCAAAGCTGGACAACCGGGTTGATCCCAATACGTTCGCGCTGTTCTGCACCCCGGTCATCAACCTGTTTTCGAAGCGGCTTGATCCGGTCCTGATCTCCGACCGCTTCTCGGAGTTTCACGTGGTCGCGGAGAGAACCCGGCCGCTGGATTATGAAATCCATTCCCTTCAGGAAGTCGTGGGGGTGAGTGCGCGAACTTATGAAGAGCGGGTGTTCGAGCCGTTTTACCGGGCCAGGGACGGCAACGAACGGGCCGGCGCCTATTACATGTTGCACCGCATCCCTCGGCTGCTCACCGCGAAGGAAAAACGGTCCGGGGCCGTTTCTTCCTATGCCGGAAGCGAGGTCTTCATTGCTTTTGTGGACGGGTCGTCGGCGCCGTACGCCGGAGACCTCAGCCAGCTCAACCTGGTTGCGTACTGCACCAACCGGCACCTTCCGATCCGCCTGCCGGTCGGCATGGGTGACACCGATCTGCAAACCGAACTCTTTGCACCAGTGGCATCCGTCCGGTTTATGGCCGGCCCGACGGTGCCGATCCCGCTGATGGCGGATGGAGAAATCGCGTGGCGTTTGATCAGCCACTTAACCTTGAATTACCTTTCTTTGTTAGACGATAAGGCGGAAGGTGCCGCCGCCCTGCGGGATCTGCTGCGCCTTTACGTGAATCCGCACGATGCGCAACACCTGCGGCAGGTGGACGGCGTGCGCTCCGCCCAGGCAACCCCCGTGATCCGCCGGTTGCCGGGAGACGGGCCACTCACCTTCGGACGCGGTCTGGAAATCAAGGTGACGATGGATGAAGAGGCGTTTGAGGGGTCGGGCATTTTTCTGCTCGGCGCGGTGCTCGCCGAGTTTTTTGCCCGGTACGTTTCAATCAATTCCTTCACTGAGACCGTAATCGTTTCGCAGCGACGCGGGGAGATCATGCGATGGCCACACCAGGCGGGAACACGTCCGATAACTTAAGGCAGCGGTTGCGGGACGCGCCGTACGAATTTGATTTCTACCGGGCCGTGCGCGCGCTCGAGGCGCAGCATCCCGAATACCCGCGCGTGGGTTTTTCTGAGCGGCTCGGCCAGGATCTTCTGCGCTTCGGGCAGCAACCGTCGTTATCGTTCGCGCCCTCAACGCTGGACCGCGTCGAAAACGTCCCGGGCGGCACCGCCCTGCGGCTGTTGGTTAATTTTCTGGGCTTGTGCGGACCGAACGGGCCTTTGCCGCAACACCTGACGGAATACGCCCGTGACCGGCAGCGCAACGCGCACGATCCCACCCTAACCCGGTTTTTTGATGTTTTTCACCACCGGCTGTTGTCGTTCTTTTACCGTGCCTGGGCGGCCAATCAGAAAAACGTCGACTTTGACCGGCCCGATGAGGTCCGGTTTGCCACGTATTTCGGCAGCTTTTTCGGGATTGGCTCCCCGGCCCTGCGCGGGCGGGATGCCGTACCCGACGTCGCCAAACTGTTTTTCACCGGCCGGCTTTCGGCGCTCGGCCGCAACGCGGAAGGCCTGGAGGCGATCCTCACCGACTTTTTCGGGCTCCGGGCGCGGGTGCTCCAGTTTATCGGTCACTGGGTCGAGATACCGAGGCAGAACTTATGCCGCCTCGGTGCTTCGCCCGAGACGGGCAGCCTCGGGGTGAATGCCGTCGCCGGCTCGCGTAAATTTGAAGCCCAGCTGAAATTCCGGATCCGGATGGGACCGATGGATTTGGCTGACTTGCAGCGGCTGCTGCCGGCAGGGAGGAGTTTCAGCCGGCTGAAAGCGTGGGTGCTCAATTACGTCGACCAGGAATTTCTCTGGGACGTACAATGCTCGCTGCGGGCGGACGCCGTCCCGACTCTGCAGCTGGGCGGCGGGGCGCAGCTTGGGTGGACGAGTTGGTTGAAGAGCCAGCCGTTCCGGCGGGACACCGACGATCCTATCTTTAATCCGGAAAGTTACTAGCTGATTAACCAATTAACCAACGCGCACCGAGGCCAACTCGTATGGCAGAAATCAAACGTTCCATCCTTTTCGGGAAGTTAAACCCGATCGCCTACAAGGCGGTGGAAAGCGCCGCAGTCTTTTGCAAAATGCGGGGCAATCCGTACGTGGAGCTGGTCCATTGGTTCCACCAGGTGTTTCAGCTGAACGACAGCGATCTGCACCGGTTGTTGCGCCACTTTCAGCTCGATGCCTCCCGCGTGGCGCGAGACCTGATCGCCGCGCTCGACCGGTTGCCGCGCGGGGCCACCTCGATTTCCGACCTCTCGCCTCACCTGGAAGAAAGCGTGGAGCGCGGCTGGGTGTACGGTTCCCTGCTGTTCGGGGAGAACCGGGTGCGGACGGGTCACATCACGGTTGGTCTGCTCAAGACTCCGACTTTGCGCAACGTGTTTCTGGGGTTGTCGGCTGAATTCCAAAAGATCAAACCCGACGAATTAACCGATAACTTCGCCAAGATCCTCGCCGGCTCGCCCGAAGAAGCGACCGGCACGGCGGAACAGGCCGGCGCGGCCGGGGCTGCGCCTGGCGAGACGAGCGGCGCGGTGGCGCCGGCCGCGATGGGCAAACAGGAGGCGCTGGCGCGCTACTCGGTCGACCTGACCGAAAAAGCCCGCAAAGGCGAAATTGACCCCATCCTGGGCCGGGACGAAGAGATCCGGCAGATTGTCGACATCCTGATGCGGCGCCGCCAGAACAACCCGATCCTCACGGGTGAAGCGGGCGTCGGTAAAACGGCTGTGGTGGAAGGGTTCGCCCTTCGCATCGCGGCCGGTGACGTGCCGCCCGCCTTGAGGGACGTCGTCCTGCGCACGCTTGACCTCGCGCTGTTGCAAGCCGGCGCAAGCATGAAAGGTGAGTTTGAGAATCGCCTCCGGCAGGTGATCGACGAGGTGCAAGCCTCG
The DNA here is from genome assembly GCA_019243005.1 of Verrucomicrobiota bacterium. Classification (GTDB taxonomy): domain Bacteria; phylum Verrucomicrobiota; class Verrucomicrobiia; order Chthoniobacterales; family JAFAMB01; genus JAFBAP01. The sequence goes on from JAFAUY010000112.1 coordinate 3,583, forward strand.
CCCAAACCGATCATCCTCTTCATCGACGAGGCTCACACCCTCATCGGCGCCGGCGGCGCCGCCGGCCAGGGTGACGCGGCCAATCTGCTCAAACCGGCGCTCGCCCGCGGCACCTTGCGCACCATCGCCGCGACGACCTGGGCCGAGTACAAGAAATATTTTGAGAAGGATCCCGCCCTGACCCGCCGCTTCCAGGTCGTCAAGATTGACGAACCGGATGAGGAAAAGGCCATCCTGATGATCCGCGGCCTGGCGCCGGTTTTGGAAAAGCATCACCGGGTGAATGTGCTGGACGAAGCGCTGGATGCCGCCGCCCGCCTTTCCCACCGTTACATCCCCGCACGGCAGTTGCCGGACAAAGCGGTCAGCCTGATTGATACGGCCTGCGCGCGGGTTGCCATCAGCCAGCACGCCACCCCGCCCGCGATCGAGGACAGCCGGCATCGGATAGAGGCGCTCCAGGGAGAGCTGGACATGGTCGACCGTGAAGCGGTGATCGGGATTGACCACGCCACGCGCAAAGAAGGGCTCGTGGCCCAACTGGCCGGCGAAAAAGAGCGCCTGGCCAAACTGGAAGCCGACTATCAGAAGGAGAAATCGGTCGTGGACCAGATCCTGGCGCTGCGCCTGCAACTCCGGATGCCCGAGACGGAGCCCGCGTCCGCGTCCGCGCCTTCAGGCGATGGGCAAGCGAACAACGAACCGAAACCGCGACCTGCCCTGCTGGAAGAGCTGCGTTCCCTGGAACGCCAGCTTCTGGACCTGCAGGGTGAGACGCCGCTGATCCTGCCGAGCGTGGATGAGCAGGCCGTGGCGTCGGTGGTGGCTGATTGGACGGGGATTCCGGTCGGTCGCATGGTCAAGAACGAAATCCAGGCCGTGTTATCGCTGGCCGACAGCCTCGAGCGGCGCGTCATCGGCCAGCGGCACAGCCTCGAAACCATCGCGAAACGGATCCAGACCTCGCGCGCCGGCCTCGACAACCCGAGCAAACCGATCGGTGTGTTCCTGCTAGCGGGCCCGAGCGGCGTCGGCAAAACCGAAACGGCCCTGGCCCTGGCCGAAACCTTGTACGGCGGCGAAAGCAACATGATCACCATCAACATGAGCGAGTTCCAGGAGGCCCACACCGTCTCGACGCTGAAAGGCGCGCCGCCGGGATACGTCGGTTACGGTGAAGGCGGCATCCTGACGGAAGCGGTTCGCCGCCGTCCGTACTCCGTGGTTCTGCTCGATGAAGTCGAAAAGGCGCACTCCGATGTGCACGAAATCTTCTTCCAGGTGTTCGACAAAGGAATGATGGAAGATGGTGAGGGCCGGCTCATCGACTTTAAAAACACCATCATCCTCCTGACCACCAACGCCGGCAGCGATCTCATCATGAACCTCTGCAAGGACCCGGAGATGACCCCGTCGCCGGACGGCCTCGCGCAATCGTTGCGGCCGGCCTTGCTGAAGGTATTTCCGGCCGCCCTGCTCGGCCGGCTGGTGGTCGTTCCTTACTATCCGCTGAGTGACGCGATGCTGAAGTCGATCATCCGGCTGCAGCTGAGCCGGATTCAGAAACGTCTGGCAAACAACCAGGGCATCACCCTCAGTTACGACGAACCCGTCGTCGATCTGATCGCCCAGCGCTGCACCGAATTGGAGAGCGGCGGACGCATGGTCGACGCCATCCTGACCAACACCCTCCTGCCGGAAGTCAGCCGGGAACTGTTGAACCGGCTCATGGAGGGAACGACGCCGCAGAAGGTAGGCGTCAGGGTCCAGGACGGCACGTTTGCTTATGACTATGCCTAGAGAAGGTGTGGGGGGAAGCCGAACACGGTGAACTTCATGAACCTGGACCTTCCCCACACCTTCTAATCACTTGTAGTTAGAAACACTTATGCCGTCACCGTCATATTCACAGGCGAACCGGCCGTTGCAGGTAACCACGCCGCTGGGTGGTAACGCACTATTAATCACCGGCTTTCGGGGAACTGAGCAGATCAGCCACCTGTTCTCTTTCGCATTGGACCTGATCGCCGACAACGACACCTCGGTCGACTTCAGCAAGCTCATCGGAAAGCAATTCACGGTGTCCGCGGCCACGCCCGGCAGCAAAGGGGGTGACACCGAATGGCGCTACATCGATGGCAT
>JAFAUY010000308.1 GCA_019243005.1 Verrucomicrobiota bacterium
AATCGCACGCATATTCAAAAAACCTGAACAAATATGCATCGAACGCTCCGTTGTGCGAAGGGCAAAGGAGTTTGACTGTCTACCCCGCACTTTTTTCCTCCTGGCCGAATCCGAAACCTATTGGGGGCGTGCGCGTCGTGTATTCGGCAGTGAATCTCACTCTAGAGAGAGCACCCGGTCAGACGGCATTGGTTGATCGAGTATCTCCAAAGCGGTAACCAAGCCATTTCCGGCTATTGGCCGGCGTTGGCCCGCTGACCTTGGCCCCACAGGAAGTAGCGGTCAGTGACCTGCACCTGAATATCCCAACCCAAGCCGTTGAGCTGGTGGGCCAGTTTCGCCGGCTCGTAGAAGGCTTTGTATACCTCGAAGGAACGGCCGTCATTGAGCTTGCGGGTCAAGGTGGGTTGATCCTCGCGCTCGGGCAACTCATGGTCGCGCGCCGTCGAGGTGGGCTCGCGGCGGCTATCGATGAAAAAGACGCGCCCGCCCGGGTGCAAGCAGCGGCTCACCAGTTGCCAGAAGGCGCTGAAGCGTTCGCCGGGCACGTGCGATAACCAAAAGGCGAAAAACACCGCGTCGAACCGTTCCGGCGGGTCGGGCTGCCACGTGAAGAGGTCGGCCATGATGTATTCCACCCGGGAGTCAGCTTTCAACCGGGTACGGTTAAGGGCGAGCGCCTCCGGGGCGGCGCCCACGGCGACGATGCGGGAGGCGTGCGCCAGGAGCCGCTCGGTCCAGAGCCCGGTGCCGCAGGCCAGCTCCAGCACCCGGCCGCTCGGCCCAAAACCGTCCAACGCCGCTCGCACCTGGTCGAATTCCGCAAACCAGTGCTCGTTGGCGGTTGGGCCCCGGTCATAGCGGCCCTGGCGCAAAAACCATTCGTCATACTCAGCGGCCCGCGCACGGTAATACTCGATCTGCTGGCGAAGAAGTTCCTCACTCATGAATGGAATGCCACCAGCGGAAAAATGCCACAAATGCCACGAATAAAGGAGACGTTCCCGCCAGCATTCCCTTACTCCTTGTCCAAGCGCGTTGCGCTCAAAATGCCACAAACAAGCGTTCTTCATTTGTGGCATTTTTTGGCTTGTGGCATTCGTGGCATTTACCGTCTGCCGTCAGCTGCAGCCCTGGGAGGTACCGCATTCCGTGCAGACGCCGCACGCCCCGGCCCGGATCACCTTGTTGCTGCCGCAGTTAGAGCAGGTGACGTCCAGGTACATGTTGCCCAGCGCTTCCCGGACCCGTTCGGCGTGCGTCTCGGCATGGCCATGGCCGTTACCGTTGGTCAGCACGTGCGGGGTGCCCTCCGAATTGGCCCGGCTGGTGATCACGTCGATGATCTCTTTTTCCGCCGTGCGCGACAATTCCGACACCGGACGATTCACCGCCTTGCGCTCGATCTCATGAATCTCCTTCATCGGAAGGTCCGGCTGGGAGCGGTTCGGGCTGGTGGCTTCCTTGTACCCTTTGATAAACTGGCAACCCAGCCAGCGGAACACGTAATCGGTGATGCTGGTTGCGTTACGGATATCCGGATTTTTCGTGAAACCGCTCGGCTCGAAGCGTTGGTAGGCGAATTTCTTGACGAGGCTTTCCAAGGGCACCCCGTACTGGAGCGCCAGTGAGGTCAGGGTGGCCACGGTGTCCATCAGGCCCCCGATGGTGCTGCCCTCTTTGGCCATCTGGATGAACAATTCACCCGGCTGGGCGTTTTCGTAGAGGCCGACGGTGATGTAGCCCTCATGCCCGGCGATCTCGAACTTATGCGTCAACGACACGCGGGTATCGGGCATGCGGTGACGCAAAGGCTGGCTGGCCTTTAATCGCAACGTTTCGATTTCCTGTTCGAGTTCAAGGACGCGAGCCTTGAGGCTTACCACCTCGGTGTGCTCCGCCGCGACCGCCTCCCGCGCGGCCACTACCACCTCCTCCGCCCCCATGTCCTTGGTCTTTTTGGTGTTGAGGGGTGCGGACCGCTTTGAGCCGTCGCGGTAAATGGCGATGGCTTTCAGCCCCATCCGCCATCCCTCGATGTAAGTGTTCATGATCTCCTCGACCGTGGCCTCATTCGGCAGGTTCACGGTTTTGGAAATCGCCCCGCTCAGGAACGGCTGGCAGGCCGCCATCATCCGGAGGTGACCGAGGTAATGCAGGCTGCGCTTGCCTTTGAAAGGTTTGAACGCGCAATCAAAGACGGGCAGGTGTTCGGGCTTGAGACCGCTGCGAATCACCTCGTTGGTTTCCGGTACCGCGACGTCTTCGATCGTGTCGTGCTCGTTGATGTGGGCGAGAATCTTTTCGATTTCAGCCTCGGCGTAGCCGAGCTCGACCAAGACCGGACGCACGGTCTGGTTGACAATCTTGAGCATGCCGCCGCCGGCCAGCAGCTTGTATTTGACCAGCGCGATGTCCGGTTCGATGCCGGTGGTGTCGCAATCCATCATGGAGCCGCTCGTGCCGGTAGGCGCGAGGACGGAAGCCTGCGCGTTGCGGTAGCCGTTCAGTTCGCCCATGTCGACAGCGTCGGACCAGATCTGCCAGGCGGAATCAAACATTTCGCCGGGAATGTTCGTGCGATTGATCTTCTTCACGGAATCGCGGTGCATCTTCATGACTTCGAGGAACGGCTTGCGATTGATCTCAAATCCTTCGCAAGGG
>JAFAUY010000320.1 GCA_019243005.1 Verrucomicrobiota bacterium
CTTCAAGGCATCCGTAAGAACACTTTTAGATCAGGTAACAATATTTGTATAACTAACCATAGTTTCTATTAAGCATTCTATGAATGTCCCCGGCAAAAACCGCGGCGGACGGACCGCCGCCCAGGCGGGCCCGCCCTCGCATGCGCCGGCTCCGCCGGCGCCCCGGCCAGCGTCAAGCCAAAGCCGGAAGAACTCGCGGCGCCCTGCCCGGCCATCGCCGGACACGGCCCAGGCGCCCCGTCGCCCCGGATCATCCACTCGCCGTCACGCCGGCCGGCGCGGTGGGACGATTCGATTGCCCCGGCTTGAGCGGTACCTTAAAAAAAGGCGAACGGCCTCAAAGCGTGCCCCGGACCGTCGTCCCGGGGGGGTTGGCGTGCCTTTCGGGGGATCGCCGGCCACTGCCTGGCGATCGCTGAAGCGATCATCGACGCGATGGGTAAAGCGGCGGCCCGAGGGGGGTCGATGATTGATCGACCGATTTCCGCTCGTGTTGAAACAATTCTGTGGTATATTACGCGCCTCTATGGCTATTCAGAAGAAAAATGCATTTTCTCGCCGCCTCCCTGACCTAGTCACCGAAGAACTCGTGGCAGTGCTGTCCCAAAAGAAAGCTTTTGAGTTCAAGCAACTCTTCGAGATCGTGCACGAGAATCTGCGGCAGCGCAACGCTGCAAGTGGGGGTGAGGAGATGTTACGTTTGCGGGCTTACGAAAAACTCCAGAATCTGGTAGCCAGGGGCGCCGTAAAAAAGAACGGCAAGTCTTATAAAGGCGATTCGGCGGCATTGGCGGCCATGGCGGCGGCGAATGCGGCCCAGACGGCCGCTGCCCCGGCAGCTTCGCGTTCTTAAGTCTTTATGGTTCAGGACTACCTCCCGGTCCTTCTGCAGGTATTGGTCGCGCTGGGATTTGCCGGCGTTGCGCTGTTGATCAGCGTCCTGGTCGGAAGGACGGGCAAACGCAATCCGGTCAAGGATTCGGCTTACGAATGCGGGATATTGTCGAAAGGAGACCCGCAGCCCCGGTTCAGCGTGAAGTTCTATCTGGTGGCGATGCTGTTTATCCTCTTCGACATCGAGATTGTGTTCATGTACCCGTGGGCGGTGGCCTACCGCGATTATATCGCCCGGTACAGCAGCCTGCCGATCCTGGCGAGCATGTTCAGTTTCATCTTCATCCTGATGGTCGGCTTCGTGTACGCGGTCAGGAAAGGCGCTCTGGACTGGAAACGCTGACCGGACCCTGAACTTTCAAACAAAGCACCCCAACCGCGGGCGGCCTTGCCGGGTCCGGCCAGGCCGCCCGCCATGGCGTGATTCTGGCCGCGCGACCATGATCGCGAAAAAAGTCTTTTACGAGGGCCGCGTGCAAGGGGTGGGCTTCCGCTTTACCGTCAAGGAACTGGCGGCGGGTTTCGACGTGACCGGTTACGCCCGCAATCTTCCCGACGGCCGGGTGGAACTGGAGGTGCAAGGTTCTGAACAAGAGGTCGACGCCTTTTTGCAGGCCATCCGGGAGAGCCATTTGCGCCCGCACATCAGCCGCTGGATCGTTCAACCGGTCGAAGTGATCCCGGCGCGGAAAGGGTTTTCGATCCGCTAGCAAAAGGCACGCTCGTCAACTGCAAGCTCGACGGGCGCGCCGGACCGCAGCATATTGTATGAACGATGCGGTTTGCGATTTTTGGCGATATCCACGCCAACTTGGAGGCGTTCCAGGTCGTTTTGACCGACGCGCAAGAGCAAGGTTGCCGCGGTTTCATCTGCCTCGGAGATATCGTCGGGTATAACGCCAATCCGCGCGAGTGCCTCGACCTGGTTCGCCAACTGGATTGCGCCGCCGTGGTCAAGGGGAACCATGACGACTACGTCGCCACCAGCACGCCCCTGAACCATTTCAACTCGTTGGCCCAAATCGCGATCCAGTGGAGCCGGGAACAGCTCACGGCCGAAGCGAAGAACTGGCTCTGGACCCGTCCGCTCGTTGCTTTTTACGATTCCCTGACGCTCGTTCACGCCACGTTGGATGACCCGTCCAGCTGGGGCTACGTGCTGAACCAGTTGGATGCGGCGGCAAGTTTCACCTGGCAGAAAACGCCGATCTGCTTCTTCGGTCACACCCACGTGCCCAGGCTGTACGTTCACGGCACCACCGTCGCCGGCTTTCCTTTCAAGGAGCTGCGCATCGAACCGAACAAGCAGTATTTTATCAACGTCGGCAGCGTGGGTCAGCCTCGGGACGGCGATCCGCGTGCCGCTTACGCCATTTTCGATCGGGAGGCCGGCACGGTCCAACTCCGGCGGCTGCCTTACGATATCGAGCGGACCCAGGCGAAGATCATCGCGGCCGGACTGCCCCTGAAACTGGCGGAACGGTTAAGCCTGGGGAAGTGAGGCCACGGGAACGTCTCCCTACGAGCGCCTGCCGGTTGCGCCCGGCCGGTTCGGCGGCTTAACGACGATGGCCGAAAGTCGCTTCTAAAACGTGCCCTGATCCCTTCGTGTTCAAGGCTTTTCGTTACCGGCTCTATCCCAACGCGGAACAATCCGAATCGTTGGCCAAGCACTTCGGTTGCTGCCGGTGGGTCTTCAACCGGGCGCTCGCCAAGAAAATGGAGGCTTGGCCCAACGTTGCTTATCGCGCCGCAAGCAAGGCAGCAACAACCGGCAAAAACAACGCCGGATTGTGGCCCTTCGCCACGAGCTAAGCTTGTACGATCGGGTCTGGTCCTGCCCTTGCGGTCGCACGCACGACCGGGACCACCTGGCCGCCAACAACCTCAAACGGATGGCCTTGCATCCGCACAATTTCGTAGGGCGGGACACGCCCGAACGTATTACGCTTGGGGAGATTGGCGGGTGAGCTGATCGCAGAACCAAGAATCCCCCGGTTTTAACCGTGGGGAGTCTCAACTTGAGGAAAAGAAAAATATGCCATCGTTCGACGTCGTATCTGAGGTTGATAAACAGGAGATCGACAACGCGCTGAATCAGGCGCGCAAGGAACTGGCCACACGGTTCGATTTCAAAGAGAGCAAGGCCACCATCGAATTGACCTCCCCCACCGTGATCGAACTGCAGGCCGAAGATGCCAACCGCCTCAGATCGCTGGGCGAAATCGTCATCGGCAAGCTGGCCAAGCGTAACATCGACCTCCGCAACATCGAACGCAAAGACCCCGCCATCTCCCCCCTGGGGCACGCCCGCCAGGAATTTCACGTCAAACAAGGATTGGACGGGGAGAAGGCCAAGGAAATCAACAAAGCGATCAAGGGACTCGACCTTAAGGTTCAGAGCCAACTGATGGACCGGCAGATCCGGGTTACCGGCAAAAAGCGGGACGACCTGCAGGCCGTCATCCAGTTCCTGCGCGGCAAGGATTTCGGGGTCGGCCTGAACTATAAAAACTTCCGGGATTAGGCGGGCGGGGCGCGGCGGGTGCGGCGGCCACCGCGGAAGAGTTCACGCGGCGATCACGGCGGGAAGAGAAAGCCCGGAACTCGGCACCCGTTATCCGTTACGCGTTACGCGTTATCCGCCTTGCACGGGCGGCATGAGTGAGACCAGGTCGCCCGGCCGGAGGACCGCCTTACGGCCGGCGTAAGCCTCGCCGACCGCCACCAGGAGGTGGCGATCCCAATCGCGCAACGGCGGCGCCGCGGTAAATACCGCTTCCAGCAATTCCGCTACCGTCGTACCCTCCGGCACCTCCAGGCAATCGGGGCCGCGCAGGTTTTTCAGGTGCGAGAAGTACTGGAGGCGAACCGTCATCACTGGCTGCGCAATACGCCAATCAACGGCAGGTTACGGTAACCCTCTTCATAATCCAGCCCGTAGCCAACGACGAATTCGTCTTCGATGTCGAACCCGACGTAATCCACGTTCACGGCGCGCTCGCGCTGTCTCCGTTTTCTCAGCAACACACAACTGCGAACGCTTAACGGCGTTTGTTTTTCCTGCAGGGCAGTGATGATCGCCGCGAGCGTGTGCCCGCTGTCCAGGATGTCGTCCAGCAAGAGCACGTGGCGCTCCTTTAAGTCCGGCA
>JAFAUY010000275.1 GCA_019243005.1 Verrucomicrobiota bacterium
AGACCCACGCCGTAAAGGCCACCGGCCAGGCGCCCGTCGCGCCAGGTCTCCACCGAGTGCGCGTAACCCAGTTGATGCAGGTTGAGGTAACTGGCAATGATCTCTTTGCTGATCCAGGTCTCACTCCGCGTGGCGCACGCACGGATCACCTCTTCAAACGCCTGGTCGATCCGCACCTCAAACAACCCCTTCTTTAAAGTCCGCTTCAGGCCGTGCGGAATATGGAATCCGTCCAGCGGGATGATGCCGCGCGGGTCCGGAGAAAACCATGCGATTTCGCCGTGCTCAGTCCCCATTGGGAAAATGCCGCTGCAGTAGGCCTCCAGAAGGAGCGCAGCCGGAATCACCTTGGCGTTTCCTCTCGGTCGCAACTTGGCACCCATGATTGACTAACCAATAGATCAACTAAGCCGTTTGCGCTAACGGGTAACCGGTAACGCGCGGCCGGTAGCCGGTTCGGTTTCCGCGCTGACGGAAGTGCGGCCCCGGTGAAGCCAGGTTGCGTAAGGCTTTGCTTTACCACCCGTTACCCGCTACCCGTTACTCGTTACGCGTTACCCTTTCTCCGATGAGCAGCGGTGAAGCTTTTTCCGGTTCGAAAGTGGCGATCCTTGATTTCGGGTCGCAATACACTCAGGTCATCGCGCGGCGGGTGCGCGAATGCCGGGTTTACTCCGAGATCCTGCCGTTTAACGCCGCCCCGGAGACGGTCCGCCGGACGGGGGCCAGGGGAGTAATCCTTTCCGGCGGCCCGGCCAGCGTCTTTTCCGCCGATGCACCCTTGCTGAATCCGGAAATTTTCGACCTTAACCTGCCGGTCCTCGGCATCTGTTACGGGGTACAGCTGTTTGCCCATTTTCTGCGCGGCCGGGTCGAGTATTCGGAACGCCGGGAGTACGGTCCGGGCCACCTGAAGACGACCGGCCGGAGCCCCCTTTTTGAAGGTTTACCCGATGAGTTCCAGGTCTGGAACAGCCACGGGGATAAGGTGACCGCTTTACCGCCCGGATTTTCGGCCATCGGCGTCACCGAAAATTCACCATACGCCGCCATCGCACACGTAGAGCGCAAACTCTACGGGCTGCAATTCCATCCGGAGGTCGCGCACACGCCGTTGGGCAAGGAAATCCTGGAGAATTTTCTTTACCGCATCTGCGGCTGCCAGGGCGACTGGACCATGGGTTCCTTCATCGAACAAACCTGCCGTGAGATCAGTGCCCGCGTCGGCCGGGACAAGGCGGTGCTGGGCCTGTCGGGCGGCGTGGATTCATCCGTTGCGGCTGCCCTGCTTCACCGGGCGTTGGGCGACCGTCTTACGTGCATTTTCGTCAATAACGGGTTGTTGCGGGCGCGCGAGGCCGAAACGGTTCAAAGGGTTTTCGGCGAGAATTTCCACATCAAACTGCGCTACGTGGATGCGTCCCGGCGTTTCCTGACGAAGTTGCGCGGCGTCACCGACCCGGAACAGAAGCGCAAAATCATCGGCGAGGAGTTCATCCGCGTTTTCGAAGAGACGACGCGTGAATTAAAGGCGCATGACTCCGGCGAAGGCCGTTACCATTACCTAGCCCAGGGCACCCTGTATCCGGACGTGATCGAGAGCGTCGCGATCGCCGGTAACCCGGCGGCACTGATCAAAAGCCATCATAACGTCGGCGGATTGCCCGAAAAAATGGACTTCGAGCTCATCGAGCCGCTGCGCCAACTGTTCAAAGACGAAGTCAGGCAGGTCGGGCTCGAGCTCGAGTTGCCGCGCGAAATCGTGTTCCGCCAACCCTTTCCGGGACCGGGCCTCGGCGTTCGAATCCTGGGTGAAATTACTGAAGAACGGCTCTCCATCCTGCGGCAGGCCGACGAAATCGTCGTTAGTGAGATGAAGGCCGCGGACTGGTACTACAAAGTCTGGCAATCGTTCGCCATTCTGCTCCCGATACGCTCCGTCGGGGTCATGGGAGACCAGCGAACGTACGATAACACCGTGGCCGTGCGCATCGTCGAGAGCCAGGACGGAATGACGGCTGATTGGGTCCGGATTCCGTACGAAATCCTTGCCCGGCTCTCCGCGCGCATCATCAATGAGGTTACGGGCGTAAACCGCGTTTGCTACGACATCTCCAGCAAACCCCCCAGCACCATCGAGTGGGAATAGATCCTCATCGGATAATCGTCGATCCCGATTCCATGCGTCGCGCCATCTACCCCGGAAGCTTCGACCCGATCACCAACGGGCATGTTGACGTGATCTGCCGCGCAAGCCGGCTCTTCGACGAATTAATCGTGGCCGTGGCATCCAACGAACAAAAGAAGACCAGCCTGTTCTCATTCTCCGAACGCGTCGACCTCATTGAACAGGTCTGCCGGGACGCCCGGAACGTTGTCGTGATGCATTTCGATGGGTTGCTCGTCGACTTCGCGCGTCAGAGAGAAGCCAGCGCGATCCTGCGGGGCCTTCGTGCGGTGTCGGACTTTGAGTTCGAATTCCAGATGGCCCTCATGAATCGCAAAATGGAACCCGGCATCGAAACCGTGTTCCTTATGCCCCGGGAGGAGTACACCTACCTGAGTTCCAGCCTCATCAAGGAAATTGCGCGCCTGGGCGGCCCGGTGGAGGCGTTCGTGCCTTCCTGTGTGGCCAAAGCCCTGGAAGCGAAGCTCAGGGCGAAATAAATGCCACAAATGCCACAAGCGGGAAATGCCGCAAAGGACGGACAGTGATCTGTGACCGGCTCCGGGCGCGCCGCTTCAGCCGTCCCTCCGGGACGAAGGCGCGTGCCACCGTTCCGTCCCTTGTGGCATTTGTGGCATTTTGTTTGTGGAATTTGTGGCATTTTTTCGTTTGCGGCCTTTCCTTCGGTGGAAAAGTTAACCCGGCGTTAGTATCTTGATGGCTCAGGCGGCACCCACGCGATCTCCTCCGCGCCGTGCCCCTCCAGGCTTATGAAGGTTCATCTCTTGCAAGTACCGCCGGAAGGTATTCACCTGGTCGGCAAAGAAGAAACGGAAATCCTCGAACTGAACGAACCGCACGTTCGCCCGCTTGACCATGTGGCCTACGATCTGCAGGTCGGCATTTCCGGGACGTCTCTTTTCGCCATCGGGCGCCTTTGGGTCGACGTGGAACTTGAGTGCGTAAGCTGTCTGCGGAGATTTGTTTACCCCCTCGTGGTACCCGATTTTGCCGCGCAGGTTGACCTGACCGGTCCGGAGGTGATCGACTTGACGCCGCTCGTCCGTGAAGATATCCTCCTCGTCCTTCCCGCGCATCCCCGGTGTGATTGGGATGGAAAAACCACGTGCCCGGGCTTACGGGCGCAAGGACAGATGGTAGATGCGGAGCCTACCCAGGTGCCAAGCGCCTGGGACGCTCTCGACGATTTAGACTTGAAACCGAAGATCAACTGAGATGGGTGTTCCGAAGAGAAAAACGTCCAAGATGCGGCTGCGTACACGGAGGGCCGCCAACCGCTGGCACGCGCCGCAGTTGACTAAATGCTCACAGTGCGGCAGCCGGGTGCGCGGCCACATCGCCTGCCCGTCCTGCGGCTATTATCGCGGCCGCCAGGTCCTCACCGTCGAGGCCGCTTAAGGCGAATACCCGGCCGGCCCGACGGCCGCGTTTCGGCCCTTGGGGGGAAAGCGGCACCAAGGGTTTTACCGCCGGCAGCTCTTGCCCACGCTCCATCCGGCGTGCGGGTCAAAGGGATAGGTTGGCCCCGGCGGAAACCTGACCTACCTTGCTTTTGGTTCGCAACCGTCCCGGGCCGGCAGCCGGCAGGAGAATGCGCGGCGGCTTTTCCCGGGGCCGTTCAATTCCGCGAGCGAGGCAGGGGTGACCGCCCGCGTTAAGCCGCGGCTCAAGGGCTACGATTTCCAGTTGAACGCCGATTCTTCTTAGGTTAGTGCCTCTCCTACCAGCGCTGACCTCTTCCTGCCGCGAGTCACGTGATCTTATGAGGATTGCTTTAGATGCTATGGGCGGTGACTTCGCCCCACGCAACACGATTGAAGGAGCCGTACTCGCGCTCAAAGAATACCGCCACATCGAAAAACTGTTTTTGGTAGGCGACGCCGTCGCGCTCGGTAACGAACTCAACCGCCTCGCCTACCAGGATAATCGCATCGAGATGTTTCACGCCTCGGAAGTGGTTGATATGCGGGAATCAGCCGCCAAGGCGATTCGGCATAAAAGGGACGCTTCCATCTCGCGGGCGGTCGACCTGGTCAAAAACAACGCGGCCCAGGCGGTCGTCTCCGCCGGGCACACCGGCGCCGCCGTCGCCGCTGCGGTTCTCAAACTCCGGACCCTGAAAGGTATCGAGCGGCCCGCGGTGGCCTGCTTGTTGCCGACCGAGACCAAGGTTTTCGTCCTGATCGACGGGGGAGCCAACCCGGACTCCACCCCGGAGAACCTGGTTCAGTTTGCCATCATGGGCGCCGTGTTTTCCGAACACTTTTTAGGGTATAAAAATCCCTCCGTTGCCCTCATGTCGATCGGTCAGGAGGACACGAAGGGCAACGACGTCACCAAAGAAGCATTCAAGCTGCTGCGCCGGAGCGGCCTCAATTTCCGGGGCAACATTGAAGGCCATGACCTTTTTGAAAACCCGGCTGAAGTCGTCGTTTGCGACGGGTTCACCGGAAACGTGGTCTTGAAGACTTCGGAGGCGATCGCCCACGCGATCTTCACCTGGCTTAAACACGAGCTTTTCCGTACGCCCGTCCGCAAGCTCGGCGCCAAGCTCGCCGAAGGCGCTTTCCGGTCCATCAAAAAGAAAACCAACTACGAAGAGTACGGCGGAATGCCGCTCCTGGGGGTGAACGGCATCTGTATCATTGCGCACGGCGCCAGTTCTCCCCTGGCCATCAAAAACGCGATCCGTGCTGCGTGCGACTCGATCCAGCACGAGATCAACCCTCAAATCCTTCGCGAATTGCAGTCTTATAATGAGAAGTTCACCGCCACCGCCCCAACGTCGGTCCAGTAAGCCACGCCGCACCGTTTCCATTATCGGCACCGGAAGTTACGCACCGGAACGGATCCTGACCAACCGGGAGCTCGAGCAGATGGTGGACACGTCGGATGAGTGGATCCGAACCCGGACCGGGATCGGTGAACGGCGGATCGCAGCCCCTAACGAGAGCACCAGCGACATGGCAACCGCGGCGGCCCTTGCCGCCATGGAACAAGCTCAGGTCAGCGCCGAGGAGATCGACCTCATCATCGTCGCGACCGTGACGCCGGACACCGCTTTCCCGGCGACGGCCTGCTGGGTGCAAAAGCGACTCGGCGCCATGCGGGCCGCTTGCTTTGACGTTTCGGCAGCCTGCGCGGGGTTCCTGTACGCGTTGGAAATTGCCCAGCAGTTCATTTCCACGCACGTTTATAATACCGTGCTGATCATCGGCGCCGAAAAGCTCAGCGCCATCACCGACTGGACCGACCGCAACACCTGCGTCCTGTTCGGTGACGGTGCGGGCGCCGCCGTCCTGCGGAACCGGCCAAACTCCCACGGCGTCATCTCGACTTACATGGGCAGCGACGGTACCTTCACCGATATCCTGATCATGCCCGGGGGCGGCAGCCGTTGCCCGATCACGCCGGAAAACCTGCCGGAACGCCTCAACACCATCAAAATGGCCGGCAAAGAAGTCTACAAACAAGCCGTCACCTCGATGTTTGCGGCCGCGAATCGCGCTTTGGAAGACGCCGGCCTTAAGTATGAGGACATCGCCTGCGTGATTCCTCACCAGGCAAATATACGGATCATCGAAGCCATCGCTGAACGGATGCGCCTGCCGATGGACAAATTCTACGTAAACCTGGACCGATTCGGGAACACGTCCGCAGCCGCCGTCGCCATGGCACTGGACGAGGCGCATCGCAACCAGCGCATCAAGATCGGGGACTACATCCTCCTGGTGGTCTTCGGCGGTGGCCTGACCTGGGCAAGCTCGGTCATACAGTGGTGACCCGTAACGGGTAACGATTAGCGGGTGAATGCACCGATTTGAGGCAAGTCCGGCCACACGGCGGCCACGGCGAGAAGAGGACCGCCAGACTTGACATCGGCCGCCCGCCCCCCAGGATTGCACCCGTTACCCGCCACATGTTGATCGACACGCACGCGCACCTTGATTTTCCTGAATTTGCCGGCGATCTCGACGCGGTGCTCGCCCGGGCAGCCGAGAACGGCGTGGGCCGGATCATCTCGATCAGCACGGATCTGGAATCCACGGGGCGCGTCCTGGCGCTGGCGGCGCGGTACCGTCAGGTCTGCGCCACCGCGGGCATTCATCCCAACCACGTCCGGATCGATCAGCCGGATTTTCTGGCCGAGCTGCGGCAACTGGCGAGCCGGCCGGAAGTGGTGGCGATCGGCGAGATCGGTCTCGATTACCATTATCTTCCAAGCCGCACCGAAAAAGAGGACATCGTCCGCTCAGCCCTCGGGGCGGCCTCGCTCGGATCGGTAGAACTCGAAATCCAGGACGAAGCGCTCAAGGCGGCGCAAGCGGCCGCTTTCGAACAACAACTCGAACTGGCCGAGGAACTGGACAAGCCGGTCGTCATCCACCAGCGCGACGCGTGGGACGACACGCTGGCCATCGTCCGTAAACACGCGGTACGCGCCGTTTTCCACTGTTTCAGCGGTAACGCTGCTCAAGCCGGGGAGGTGCTCGACCTGGGACACCTCGTTTCCTTTACCGGGATCGTCACCTTCAAGAATGCCGCGGAGGTAAAGCGGACGGCCGCCGCGCTTCCCCTCGACCGGTTCATGGTCGAAACCGATGCCCCTTTCCTGGCCCCCGTACCTTTCCGGGGCAAACGTTGTGAACCGGCCTTTGTGCGGCGCACCGCCGAAGCCATCGCGCGGGCGCGCGGCATCGGCATCGACCGGCTGGCGGAGCAAACCACCGCCACTGCGCGCGCCTTCTTCGGACTAAATGATTCCGTTTCCCGCGGTTGATCACCGGTTACCGCTCATCGATGATGTCTGCATGGTCACAATCGAGATTGAATACCAGGGTGAGCTTCACACCCAGGCCGTCCATGGTCCCTCAGGAGCCCGGTTAAACACTGACGCCCCGGTCGATAACGGTGGTAAAGGTGAGGCTTTTTCGCCGACCGACTTGGTGGCCACCGCTCTCGGGACCTGCATGGTCACGATCATGGGGATCTTTGCTGCCCGGCACGACCTCGACCTCCGCGGCACCAGGGTCAGCGTCACCAAGGAAATGGTTCAACAACCGGTACGCCGGATCGGCAAATTGCAGGTCGACATCCGCCTGCCGTTGCCGGCGACGCATCCTCACCGGAACGCCCTGGAAAAGGCCGCCCTGACCTGCCCGGTGCACCAGAGCCTGCATCCCGACGTGTTAACCCCCATCGCATTCCATTACCGGGAGCAAGCCGGCACTCCGGCCTCGCCGGCGCTCCAGCCGGCCGGTATTTCGTGAAGGCCGCCTGCGAAATTGAACGAGGTTTGCTTCGGGAGCCTCCTGACCCCCTTTCCGGGGTTCTCTCTAGCGTGACGCGGAAAGATTAACTTGAAACCGGCGGCTTCATGCCGTACGCGATTACTGACTTCTTTTCGTTCGGGGTGA
>JAFAUY010000383.1 GCA_019243005.1 Verrucomicrobiota bacterium
AACCCTGCCGCCGGAGCTGGAGATCCTGGCCGAAACGTCCGAAGGCGAAATCATGGGGTTGCGGCACCGCCGGTACCCGGTTCACGGCGTGCAGTTCCACCCGGAGTCGATCCTGACGCACGAGGGCAAAAAGCTGCTGGCCAACTTCCTGGCGAGGTAACGGGTAACGGGTAACGGGTAACGGCGACGGTGGGGCCGAGTGCCGGGTGTCAAGCTCGGAGTTGATCTTCTCGTCGTGCCCGCCAGGCCGTCGTGTGACCGTGTGGCTGGAATCGCCTTAGATCTGTGGATCTACCCCCCACTCGTTATCCGCTACGCGTTACCCGTTACCCGAAGGTCCGTTCAAAATACGCCGGCAGCTGCCCTTTGACCTCATCGATGCTGATCTCGCGGCCCAGCTCGCGGCTTAGCGAGGTCATCGTGATGCCGGCCAGCCCGCAAGGCACGATGTGATCGAACCCGTGCAGGTCCGAAGCGACGTTTAACGCAAGGCCGTGCATGCTGATCCATTTTCTCACGCCTACGCCGATGGAAGCGATTTTGCGCTGTTGCACCCATACGCCCGTTTTCCCGGTTACCCGCTGTGACGCAATGCCGAATCCGGCCAGCAAATCGATCAGCACGCCTTCCAGGTTACGGAGGTAAAGGTGTAAATCGCGTCCCCGGGCGCGCAGGTCGAGGATGGGATAGGCGATCACCTGGCCCGGGCCATGGTAGGTGGCCTGGCCGCCGCGGTTGATTTCGAAGCTGGGGTGAGGCAGCCGCTCCACCGGGCCGAGGCTGCTTTTGTCCAGGGTGCGTCCGATGGTGTAAACCGGTTCGTGCTCCAGCAGGAAGACGACTTCTTCACCCGTGGCCAGACAACGTTCCACCTGTGCCTCCTGCAATGCCAGGCCGGCCCGAAAGGTAAGCCGTCCGGCATCAACGAACCTCAGCCTCATATATTTCGGTACGCGCCGACGAGGGCGTGCGGGGTGGCTTGCATCTGGAAATGCGTTAAACCGATGGCCAGGGCATCGGCGGCGTCAGAGTCCGGGGTTTGTTCCAACCCGAGCAATGCCCGCACCATGAAGCTGACCTGGTCTTTTTGCGCATTACCCCGGCCGACGACGGCCTGTTTGACCCTTTTCGGCGGGTACTCATAAATCAGCAGTCCGCGCTGGGCGACGGCCAACAGGGCCGAACCGCGCGCCGCACCCAAGGTAACGGCGGTTCTCGAGTTCTGCACGAAGATGACGCTTTCCACGGCGCAAAGTTCAGGCCGGTAACGTTCGATCAGGGCACCAACCTGCCGATGAATTTCCACCAGGCACAAACTCATGCAGAGTGCAGCCTCGTTTCTGATCACGCCGAAATCCAAGGCTCGCACCCGGCCCGAATCCCGTTCGAGCAAGGCGTAACCCGAGTTTCGCAGGGCAGGGTCGAGCGCGATCAAACGCATGGTGCCGAGTATAGGCAGCGGCGCGCCGGGAGTCACGCGCGCCGCGCGAGGCGCCCGCGGCGGGCTTGCGGCCCGCGCCCCTTGGCCGATCTTGGGAAGCCCCATGCAAACGATGCGCGCCCTCGTCAAGAAGGAACGGTCCCCCGGTCTCTGGCTGGAAGAAGTGCCGAGGCCGGTGCCGGGCGAATTCGACGTGCTGATCCGGGTCCTGCGCGCCTCCATCTGCGGAACCGATGTGCACATCTACGAATGGGACGCGTGGGCGCAGAAGACGATTCCGACGCCGATGGTCATCGGCCATGAATTCGTCGGCGTGATCGAAGCGGTGGGCCGGTTCGTGCACGACTTCCAACCGGGCATGATCGTTACCGGAGAAGGCCACGTGGTTTGCGGACGCTGCCGCAACTGCCTGGCCGGCCGGCGCCATCTCTGCAATCAGACCAGCGGGGTGGGGGTAAACCGGCCGGGAGCATTCGCCGAGTACCTGACGATCCCGGAAACCAACGTCTGGCTGGCGGATCCTAAAATCCCCCTTGAGATTCTTTCCTGCTTCGATCCGCTTGGGAACGCGGTGCACACCGCGCTTTCCTTCGACGTGCTGGGCGAGGACGTGCTGATCACCGGGGCCGGCCCGATCGGCCTGATGGCGGTGCCCATCGTCCGGCACGCCGGCGCCCGGTACGTCGTCATCACCGATGTGAACCCGTACCGGCTGGAGCTGGCCCGCAAGTTGGGCGTAACGGTCGCGTTGGACGCCCGGACCGGCAGCCTGCATGAAGTGATGAGCCGGCTGGGGATGAAAGAAGGGTTCGACGTCGGCCTTGAAATGTCGGGAGACGCGGGCGCTTTGAACGGCATGCTGGCGGTGATGTGCCACGGCGGCAAGCTGGCCCTCTTGGGTATACAATCCAAGAAGGCGGCTATCGACTGGGATCTGGTGGTCTTTAACGGCCTGACCATCAAGGGTATTTACGGCCGCGAAATGTACGAGACCTGGTACAAGATGACGGCCCTGATCCAGTCGGGGCTCGATATCGCTCCGGTAATCACCCACCATTTCCCGTTCGATGCGTACGAGGAAGCGTTCGAGTTGATGCGCAGCGGACAATCCGGCAAGATCATCCTGCATTGGGAAGATGGTCCCTTACCCCCGGGGGCTGCCGGTTTGAAATCCGAATAACTTTTGCGACTGGCCCATGCTGAATGGATTTTCCGAACACCTGACCCGGCAGCTTGCCGACATCGAGCGGCAGGGGCTGCTGAAACGCGAACGCATCCTTGCATCGCCGCAGGGACCGTGGGTGCAAACCGCCGGCGGGCGCATGGTTCTGAACTTCTGCTCCAACAATTACCTGGGCCTGGCGGATCATCCCGAAGTGATCCGGGCTGCGCGTGAGGCGTTGGAGCGTTGGGGATTTGGCTTGGCGTCCGTACGGTTCATCTGCGGAACCCAGAAGATCCACCGGGAACTTGAAGCGGCCCTCACCCGGTTTCACGGCACAGAAGACACCATCCTGTACGGAAGTTGCTTCGATGCGAACGGCGGCCTGTTTGAGACGCTGCTGGCGGCCGATGATGCCGTCATCAGCGATGAACTGAACCACGCTTCCATCATCGATGGCATCCGCCTCTGCAAAGCCGCCCGGTACCGGTATCGCCACAACGACATGGACGACCTCGAGGCGAAGCTGCGCGAGGCGCACTCCGCACGCTATCGCCTCATCGCCACCGACGGCGTGTTTTCAATGGACGGCACAATTGCCAACCTGCGCGCCATCTGCGACCTGGCCGAGCGGTACGGCGCCCTGGTGATGACCGACGAGTGTCACGCGGCCGGCTTTCTTGGAACGACCGGCCGCGGCACGCCTGAACATTGCGGCGTTGGCGGCCGGGTGGATATTATCACCGGCACGCTCGGCAAGGCGCTGGGGGGCGGCAGCGGCGGTTACATGACCGGTCGCAAATTGATCGTCGACCTCCTGCGGCAGCGCTCTCGCCCGTACCTGTTTTCCAACAGCCTTACGCCCAGCGTCGTCGCCGGGTCGTTAACGGCGATCGAAATCGCTTCCCGTTCCACCGAGCTGCGTGACCGGCTCGAGCGGAGCACGCGGTGGTTCCGGGCCGCCTTGGCCGGGCGTGGTCTCACCATCAAGCCGGGCGAACATCCGATCGTTCCAGTGATGATCGGTGACGCCGCGCGGTCGCAGAAAGCCGCCGACCGCCTGCTCGAACGCGGCCTGTACGTAATCGGTTTTTTCTACCCGGTGGTGCCCCACGGCACCGCACGAATCCGGACCCAGGTCTCGGCTGCCCATTCGGATACAGACCTCGAGTTTGCGGTCGAGCAGTTCACCGCGGTTCGCGACGAGTTAGGCGGCTTCTGAGAGAATGCCACAAGCGGAAAAATGCCACAAATGGAAGAGGCTGGAAATGCCACAAACAAGGCACTTTCTTCCATTCGTGGCATTTTCTGCCAGCCGGTGACGAGATTCGAACTCGTGACCGCTCGATTACGAATCGAGTGCTCTACCACTGAGCTACACCGGCACGGGCCTGAAAGAAAGGGCTACGTATCGCCTGGGGGCACCTTCGCGTCAAGCTCCACGTTCAGGAATCGCGGCGGTATGAATCAAAGGCTCCATAACTTCAACAACTATTCCAGACCGCGCTCGGGCCCGCGTGACGGTCCACCATGGGTTGCCGGCGAATCAAGCGTTGAACCCGATTATTAGCCTTATCGTATTTGCATAAATATGATCTTCTGGCATCTTGGAAAGCCGAACTCGAAGCTGTAAAAAATTGTCTGATCCGGTTAACGTTCGAGAGTTGCGATGGGTAATCGATACCTTTTCTCTCCACAAATTCCAGCGGTGCCCATCGTCGGCAAAGTGCGGGCGCTCCCTCGCCCGGCAGTCGCATCATGTTGATGGGTGGGCTCGACTGCCGTCGCCGGGGTGCTGAACGAGGCGCTCCAGCGGCCGTAATCCCGACGGCTGGTGCCGGTGGCCGGGCGCCTTCATCTGCCCGGGCGGTTCCAGCCGGCTCAGGAGCTGCCGCTTTTCTCCCACCACCGTTTTGATCTGCCAAAGACAACTGCTTTACGTTAATGCCACGCCCGTGAACCCAGCCGATCTCAGCGTCCAACCGTCCAGCCAGCCCAAGCCAGCAGACAACCCGCGGGAGGAACTCCATGTGCAGCCCAGCGCGCCCGAGCAGGTCTACACGTGGCTCCGCATGGAGCCTTCACTGACGTCGGCAGTCCTGGCCAAGACCGAGGAGGAATTGCTGGGAGGCTTGGCGGCCCTGATGCGCAACAAAGTTGAGATCGAAAATGCCGTCCGGCGGCTTGCCCAAGTCCTGACCGAAACCGGCCAGGCGCAGAAAGAGCTGGAACGGGTCCGGCAGCAGGTCCGGCAGGCCGAAGATGAATTGGCCACGCGTATGGATGAGCAACAGCGGGTTAAAGAGCAACTGCTGGAAAGCCAGGCGTTGCTCCGGGTGCGGCAGGAGCAGGCGGCCGAGTACCGAGGGGTGTGGACCTCGCTGCAGGCTGACGCCGAACGGGTGCGCGGCGAATTGGCCCAGCTGCACACGCAAATCCGAACCCCACAACCCGATCCGGCCGCCGTCGCCGGCATGGAGGAACGCCTGGCGCAGGTCCGGACTGAGGTGGATTCCGCACGGCAGGAGAAGGCGGCCCTGGAAACGGAGGTGCGCCAGCTGGGCGAGCAGCGGAACCGGCTCTCCGGAGAGGTGGCCGATTTGCGTCGCGAGGTGGACGAACGTCAGGCGGCACTTCAAGCGTTGAAGCGCGAAATGGAAGGTCTGAATGCCCAGGCGTTAACCGGCCGGACTGTACTCGAATCCTACGCTGCGCAGTTACGTGATGCCGAAGCGGTTGCAACCCGGGCCGATGAAAAAAGCATCGGCTTGCCGTTGTGGTTCGGCCAACCCCTGCCGCCGGTGGCAAAAAGCTTTGACCCTTACCGGTTGGAAAGCGAATTTTTCTCCGACGAACCATTGGACGCGCGGGTAGTTACCGAATTGGTGGCAAAGCTCCCGGGACTCGATGGTTGTCTGGTGGTGCAGAACCGCGGCCCGGTGCTCGCCTCGCGCCTGGCCGAACACTATTACGAGCAGCTCCGGGTACCCAACCGGGACTACTCGCTCCTGTTCGGACGTCTCCCGAACCGCCGGGATGACCTGCGAATGCCGGAAGGCCGGGTGGCGATCTACCAACTCGAAAACGGGTTTATGGCGGTGACGCAGGCGGATCACATTTTCATGATCACAACCAGCGGACAGCCTCGTCTCAAGCCGGGCATGCCTCACAAACTCGTCACGATCGCACGCGAATTGGCGAAAATGTACCTGCCGCAGGCGTAGCGGCAGACGAGTGCGTGCCTTAACGGCGGGCATGAAAGTCGAACCAGACCGCCAAAAGGTCGGCGTTGCTTCGTACCCGGCGTTCGTGAAAGTCTCGCCAGCGCCTCGCAACTTCATGCCAGGGCAGCCAGCGGCCGGGGGTCTCCTCCCCAAACGGACCGGAGCTCCATCCGGACCTTTCCTGCCAGCGCCCGGCGATTTTGCGCATTTTTCGAATGGCGCGGCAACGCAGGAAGTTCAGTTGCTCCGCGCGGGAGTAAGGCGGCCCAAGCACCGGTAGGAAATCAAGTTGCCGGATGATCTTGAACCGGGTGTATCCCAGATCTCGCGCCGCACGAAGCTGATCGATGCCGGCCGGGTAGGTTGCTTCCCACGAAATATATCGAGGACGGTCTTTGAAGCCAGCGAGGCCCTGGACGCACAGCCCGTCGGATCCCTCGATATCGATTTTTAGATAATAGGGAATTCCAAATCGCTCCAGGATCCTGGCAAATGGTTCGCATCGAACTTTAACGGCTTCTGCGTGGGTGCCGTTGCGCTTGGCAATGGACTCGTCGAACGAGGACCAGATTGACCTGTCGCTGATCCAGAAGGTGCGCTCCTCCGCTTCCTCCGCAATGGCGACGTTCAGCAGCGTCAGCCGATCCGGCGGAACGGACTGGAAGGTCTTCCGTGCCGACTCGATCATTGCCGGGTTAGCGTCAATTGCCACCACGCGAAACCCGCGCTGCAGGTAATACGCGGTATCAGACCCGTCGTGCAACCCGACATCGTAGATCAAATCTCGTACCACCGCCATTCTGACCGGGAATCTATGGTTGATAGGTGCGGGTGTCGAGTGCCGGGTGCCGAGTGCCCAGTCAAGTTTGGCGTTCGAACGCGCCGTGAGGTCTTAATCTGTGAAATCTGTGTAATCGGTGGATCTTTTTTCTCCGTCTGCGTTCTCTGCGTGTTCTGCGGATAATTTTTCTCTGCGTTCTCTATGGATCGCCGCGGCGCCGAGTGACCGTGTGCCTCACTTGGCCGTGACGCTGGTGACCGTCCGTTTGGTCACCTGCAAGCCGCGCGTTCGCGCGCCCCGGACCGGAATCTTGGCCAGCTCAAAACTCTGTTCGCTGGTTTTCGCGCCCTGAACCTGGCGATACTTCAATTTTACCTCTTTAACCGGCTCGGCGGTCAACCATTTGATCTTGGCCCCATCCTGGGTGCAGGAATAGTCGCGGTTCATGATCGCGCCGCCGATGTTGAACCGCTTCAGGAACGCCCCTTTCGGCGTCGTGTAAACCATGGTGAAAAGTCTATCCCGGTCGTAAATGCCGAAGTGAAGCACGTCTTTGTCTACAAACATTTTTTCCGGGGGCGGTAACACCTGGTAGCGTCCGTTCTCCCAGACGATGAGCAGCCGGTCCAGCGGCGAACAACGGAAGGAGGCTTCACCTTTGATGCCGGACCCCAGGAAGCCCTTTTCGCGGTCGTAGACGATGGCGAGCTCATTGGCGGTGAGTTCGCGGACGTCGATCTCCTCGGCGGTCGTGAGCTGCGTGCGGCGCTTGTAGTTCTTCTGGTACTTGTTGATCAGGCCCTGCAGGTAGGCGATGGCGTAAGCGGTCAGCCCGCGCAGGTTTTTGGCCACCTCTTTAAGCTCCTGCACGATCCGCGCTTTGTCTTCCTCGTTCCTGGCGAGATCGAATTTCGAGATGCGCTTGATCTGGAGGGCAAGCAGCATCTCCACGTCCTCCGAGGTGAGATCGCGCGTGAGCTGGGACCGGTACGGCCTCAGCCCGCGCAGCACCGCCTGCTGGACCGCCTCATTGGTTTCGCATTCCTCGATGCGTTTATAGATCCGGTGTTCGATGAAGAGTTC
>JAFAUY010000414.1 GCA_019243005.1 Verrucomicrobiota bacterium
GCGGTGCGGGGTTCGGCCGCGGCACGATGAAGGCCAGCGGTGCGGGGTTCGGCCGCGGCACGATGAAGGCCAGCGGTGCGGGGTTTAAGCGAGGGCACGAAGTTAAGCCAGCGTTATCCTGTCTTGATAAAGGCCCGAACGATTTCAGACCGAAGACGCTACCGGAGACGGTAATGGCAAGAATGAGAACGAATTTCTTCATGCCCACTCTTAGCATTCAATCTCGTGTAGCGGAAAACTATAATGAATATGGAAATGAAGATTTTCGGGCCTGCAACCGGCGAATTGCAAACGTTTGCTGCGCCCCGATTGATACTGTTTAGCTTTGTAGCAAACTTGAGAGCGCCGGTTTTGAGCAGCAATATGCCTGGGCTGGCCCGAAACCAGGGGGCACCGCCTCTCAGGGGCGAGGAACCCATCTTTTTACGATACAAAGGCTCGTTTGGAAGTTACGATCATTACACCGCAGGTCAGCGGCTATTGCTGATATCCCCTCATATGGCAGCGTGAGGCGTGAGGTCGCCAATGCCTGCCCGCGAACCAGCATCAGGCGGTTACACCGGTTTTTATCCACGCTTTCCTACCGTCCTGAAAACGCGTGTAAGCTTGCGGTGTCGTGAACGGACGGTGCGGCGGATTCCCGCTCAGGAAGCGGGAGTGGGCGCCGGCGGCGGTGTCGGTGCCGGCGGGATCGGAGATGGCGACGATGCTGCCGGAGACGGCGTTCGGGACGGGAACGCCGCGGGATTGCGCTTCGTCAAATCCAGGCCGAGTTCGCGCAGGGAAGACTCGAAGTACACGCACCAGCCGTCCGGGTAATACTGATGGGCGGTTGCCACGTAATGATCGACCTGAGGCCAATTCCCCTTTCGGAACCAAGCAGCTGCGCGGGCGTAGTAGTAAGCGGGTGTTTTGCCGGGAAACGGGATGATGTCGGTTACGGATTTTGCGTTCGTCTCGTCACTCAGGAGAAGGTAACAGATCGCGATCTTGAACTGCACCACCTCCGATGAGCGATCCACGTTTTCGAGCTCCCGGTAGCGCTGCAGGGCTTCCGGCACGTTACCGCGCAACAGCGCGAGTTCCGCCAGGTTAAATTTGGCCGGATAAAATCTGGGATCGATGGCGAGGGCCTGATTGTACTTCTCAACGGCTTCGTCGTAACGCCGTTCACGAACCAGCAAGACGCCGCGCAGGTTAGGGATCTCCGCTGCGTTTGGTTGCAATTTTCCAGCCAGGTTGATCTGTTTTTCCGCGTCGGTGAACTTGCCTGCCTGGATCGCTTTATTGGCCTGATCAACCGCCAGGTTAAACTTCGCAGTGTTCGTGGCCGCCCGCGCCACGCCCAGACCCGTCAATAGCAAGCAAAGAAAGAGTGGCGGGTAACACCTAACGCCTAACGCGTAACGGGTAAGGTTCGGAGTTTGGAGCAGCATCGTGAAGGTCGGAGGCCCGGGTCCAGGTCCGAGGTAGTGGGTTGTTTTCTGCGTTCTCTGCGTGTTCTGCGAATCCGCCGCCCGCGCTCTGCCATTATCGCACCGTCTGAGCGTGTGCGGCGGATAATCTTCTCTCTTCCCGCCGTGTGAACCTCCTCGCTGCGTCCGCCGTCTGACTTTGTGACCTCTAACCTGTGCAATCTGCCTAATCTGTGGACAGATTGCTAGAGGGAACGGCCTACCGCCTCGGCGACTCGCCGGATCCGGGTCACCAGGTCATCAAATTCGTGAGGCCGTAACGATTGTTCGCCGTCACTCTTGGCGCGTTCGGGTTCATGATGCACTTCGAGCATCAGGGCATCCGCACCGGCTGCCACCCCGGCCAACGCCATAGCCGGGACGAACTCGCGCACGCCCACCCCATGCGTGGGATCGACCACCACCGGCAAATGCGTTTCGGCCTTCAGCACCGGCACCGCGTTCAGGTCGAGGGTGTTACGAGTCATCGTTTCGAAAGTGCGAATCCCGCGTTCGCAGAGCAGCACGTTAAAATTGCCTTCGCTCAGAATGTACTCCGCGCTCATCAGGAGGTCCTTGATGCTTGCCGCCATTCCGCGCTTCAACATCACCGGTAGATTCGTACGGCCGACCTCACGCAGGAGGGCAAAGTTTTGCATGTTCCGGGCGCCGATCTGGAGGCAGTCGGCGTAAGCGGCCACCAACTCCAGGTCTTTGGTGTCCATCACTTCGGTGATGATCGGCATCCCGGTGAGTTCACGCGCTTCATGCAGGAATTGCAGACCGACCTTGCCGAGCCCTTGGAAACTGTAGGGCGAGGTTCTGGGCTTGAAAGCGCCGCCGCGCAGAATCTTCGCCCCGGCTTTCGCCACGCTTTTGGCGATAAAAGTAATCTGCTCGTAGCTCTCCACCGAACATGGTCCGGCCATCAGCACCACCTCCGGTGTTCCGACGGTTACCGGCCCGATTTTTACGTGGGAGGGCGTGCCCCGGAATTCGTAGGAGACGAGTTTGTAAGGTTTTAAGACCGGCATCACCGATTCGACGCCGGGAAAGGCGCCGAGCGGTTTCTCGCGAATTTTGTCTTCCGGGCCGATCACCCCGATAACCACCCGGAGGACACCCCGGCTGACTTCGGTTTTGAGGCCCCATTGATGGACGGAATCGACGATACGCTCGATTTGCGCCTCGGTTGCGTCCGGACGTGTGATGATAATCATGGCAGAAGCAGTTGGGTAACGGTTTGGATGAGGGGTAAAGGACATTCGATTGGCCGGGATGGCCCGGTGCGCACCCGGCGTTGGTGGGAACAGGGGGTGGGATTGGACAGTAAAAGAGGGTGCATAGCCGGGAGGTCCAGCGTTCAACCTGAAGAGTGCTCGGAAGTGAAGCGGGCGGTTGAACGCTTAGTTAAAGCGCCAATAATAGAAAAAATAGCCGGCGTAACCAAAAGTCCGCGAAGTGCTAACCTGGTGACGGCGGTTCATGACGATGCCTACATTTTTAATCGAATCGTTCTCAGTTGCCAACTGAATTCTGGCCTGAGACCCACACCCGTTCGGGTGATCCACCCCCCCCGACCCCGAACAACTCCGCCGGTTGGCATTCGCTTGGCCCGGCACTCGCTCTCCCCCTACAAACCCAGCAACCGGCGCTGCCAGCCCATTAGGACGGCATCAACGCTTTCCGGTTCCCGGACCAGGCGCTCGAGCGCCTGTCGCGGGGCCAGCACGCCCGGGTCGAGTTCCAATTCGCTCGCGATCCGGTCGCGCTGCTGGCGCAGATCTTCGAAGCGTTTCTCCTGCTCAGGCGTGTGCCGTGCCCGGGCTACCGGTTCGCGCTGCGGCCACGCGTTCTCGGGCAGTTCCAGGGCCTTGTGCAGCGTCGCGTAAAGGCGCTTACGGCGTCCCGTGGGGAGATGATGCGGAAGGTTCATCCGGCCCTGGGTGGCGCCCTGGGCGACATCCACCATTTCTTCATTCCGGAGGATCTGGAACGTCGGCCGGTCGGCCTGCTCGGCTTCCTCTTCGCGCCAGAACCAGAGCGCACGCAATACCGCCAGGGCGCGCCCGCGCAAGGCAGAACTGCCGCTCACCTTCCACGCCTTCTCCGGGTCGCGTTCCCGATCTTCACTGGCCGCCGCCACGGCCCGGGCACAACTCTCTTCAAACCAGGGCCAGCGCCCCAGTTCACGCAACTGGGCGCCGATGCGCTCAGCCATCGGCAGCAGGTAACGCGTATCGTTCATGGCGTATGACACCATGGTGGCGGTGAGCGGGCGCCGTGCCCAGTTCGCCTTTTGCGAAGTCTTGGGAAGGTCGACCTCAAAATAACGCTGAACCAGCGAGGCCAACCCGACTTCCTTTAACCCGAGCAACCGCGCGCCCAGGTAGGTGTCAAAAACGGCGCCGGGGGCAAACTGGATTCCTCGACGCAACATCCGTAAATCGTAGTCACACCCGTGCAGCACAACGGTCCGCGCGCTCAACATGGCGTTAAACGCGCCGAAATCCAGCCGCACGAGCGGGTCGATCAGCAGCGTCGCGTGGGCCGTGCTCATCTGGATGAGGCACAGCTTTTCCCGGTAACAATGCAAACTGTCGCCCTCCGTGTCGACCGCGACCGGATCGCTTTGTGCGCACGCCGCGACCCACGCGTTGAGTGCCGCCTGGTCGGAGATGATGGCCCCTTCGAAATCGGTCATCCTTCCTCAGCGCAATGCGGTCAGCAATAGCTCCGCGTTGGACCTGGTCGCCTTCAACGTTTGCAGAAAAACTTCCATCGCCTCAATCGCGGGCAGCTGCGCCAGCCGCTTACGGAGCATGCCGACGCGTTGGAATTCATCCGGATGATACAACAGGTCGTCGCGCCGGGTCCCCGATTTCAGGATGTGGATCGCCGGGTAAACCCGCTTTTCGACCAGGGTACGGTCCAGGTGAAGTTCCATGTTGCCGGTACCCTTGAACTCTTCAAAAATCACCTCATCCATACGGCTCTCAGTCTCCACCAGGGCGGTCGCCAGGATGGTCAAGCTGCCCCCTTCTTCAACGTTGCGGGCCGCGCCGAAAAACTTCTTGGGTTTGAGGAGGGCTTTAGCTTCCACCCCGCCCGACATGATCCGGCCTTTGCCCGGCTGGAGGTTATTATAGCCCCGGGCCAGCCGGGTGATGCTGTCGAGCAGGATGACCACGTCCTTCTTAAGTTCCACCAGCCGTCTGGCGCGTTCACTGACCAGCTCGGCTACCTGAACGTGCCGGGTCGGCGGCTCGTCAAAGGTGGAGCTGAAGATTTCGCAATCCAGGCACTGCTTGAGATCGGTCACCTCTTCAGGCCGTTCGTCGACCAGCAAGACGATCAGGTGGATCTCCGGAGCGTTTGCCCGGATGGCCATGGCAATCTCCTTAAGCAGGATTGTCTTGCCGGTCCGAGGAGCCGCAACGATCAACCCGCGCTGCCCGCGACCCAGCGGGGCAATCAGGTCGACCGCACGCGCGCTCACGCTTTTGGTCTTCTGGTTTTCCAACAGGATCCGCCGGTCCGGAAAAAGGGCGGTCAACTGGTCAAAGTGTTTCGGCTCCTGCCACCGCTCGACCGGAATCCCCTCGATACTGATGACCTGCTCGAGGGCCATGAATTTCTCCTTCTCGCGCGGGGGACGCAGCGTGCCGCGCACTTTGTGACCGGCGCGGAGGGCGTGCTTCTTGATGAGGTTGGGCGCGACGTAAACGTCCTCCGGGCAAGGCGTAAAGCTGTAACGCTCCCACCTCAGAAAACCGTGCGTTTCGTTCGACAGCTCAAGCATGCCCTCTGCAATCAGGGTGATGCCGCGGCTGCTGTAAGCCCGGAGCAGGTCAAAGATCAGCTGGTGACGGGTGCGTTCGTGCGATGTCCGCAAGCCAAGCTCCCGCGCCAAATCCACCAACGTGGGGTGATTCAGCCGATGCAGTTGGTCCAGCTCCAAGACCGAGCCGTTGCCGGTCAGGAACTGCGCGCCGGGCATCACGCCAGGCTCAACTTGCTGCTGCTCCTCCATAACGTTTGTTGAGTTCACTGGTTAATAGGTCGATCTGCAATGCAGTGATCGGCGGCGGACAGTCCGTCCAAACAACCCAGTCCGCCCGGTGCATCTTTTCTTCCAAAGGCATTTGCGCGTCGATTATTCGCGCTGCCATCTCCAGAGGCAGGCTCCGTCCTGTGGTTAGCCGTTCGGTTTGAGACTTCCGGCTGCAAGCAGTTACGATGATAGAATCAAAATGTTTCTCGGCTTTTGTTTCGTAAAGCAGCGGGATTTCCGCCAACAGTAAATCCTGCCCGCGCAAGCGATTCACCCACGCCTCGCGTATTCGGGGGTGCAGAATCCCCTCCAGGGTCTTCCGGGCCGCCACGTCTCCGAATACAAGCGCACGCAATTTTTCACGCGCCAGCTTGCGATTGGAGTCAAAAACGGCGTCTCCAAAAGCCGACCTAATCTCCTCTTGTACAACGAAATCGGCTTCCGTCAATCTCCGAGCTTCAAGATCGGCGCTAAAAGCCGTTACGGGCAACTGCTCGCGAAGGCGCTCAAAGAGGATTCGGCTGACGGTGCTCTTGCCGGTCGCGATACCGCCCGTGATTCCGATCGCAGCCATGTGGTTCCGGGTCAGGCACCCGGCGCATCATGCGTTTACGTTTGCGAAGCAAGTCTTTCGCGGAAATACTCGATGGTTCGCCTGATGCCGGCGTCAAACTCGACTTTAGGCTCCCAACCCAAAAGCTTGCGGGCGCGAGTGATGTCTGGCTGGCGCACCTTCGGATCGTCCACCGGCAACGGTTTGTACTCGATCCGGGATTTGGTTCCGGTGATCTCCCGAATTTTTTCGGCAAACTGTTTGATGGTCATCTCCTGGGGGTTTCCGATGTTGACCGGGTTGTGGTAGTCGCTCATCGCGAGCCGGAAAATGCCGTCGATGAGATCCGACACGTAACAAAAGCTCCGGGTCTGGCTGCCGTCGCCGAACACGGTCAGCGACTCACCATTCAACGCCTGACTGATAAAGGCCGGGACCACCCGGCCGTCCCGCAGGCGCATGCGCGGGCCGTAGGTATTGAAGATCCGCACAATCTTGGTGTCCATGCGGTGCGAACGATGGTAGGCCATCGTCATGG